>NZ_JBMDIS010000050.1:0-45516 GCF_057808775.1 Pseudomonas sp. FG86
TCTTACTGGGGCTGCTGCGCAGCCCAACGCGGGGCAAGCCCGCTCGCCACAAAAAATAGCCCGCCTCCCACAAAAATGCGGTCATCCAGCTGGAGCCCATAATCCTTAACAATCAATAAGTTATTTTGTTTTTTATATGAGGGGGCTTGCCCCCTCCCACAGCGGATCTTCATTGTTTTTGGGAATTTCATTCATGCAAGCCACCTTCGACTTCACCCACCAGCGCATCCTCGTCACCGGCGCCAGCAGCGGTATCGGCCGCGAAATCGCCCTGCAACTCATCAACAGCGGCGCCGAAGTGATTGCCCTTGGCCGCGACGCCCAAGCCCTGTCTCAACTCGGCTGCCAAACCCTGTGCCTGGACATCGCCGACAGCGCCGCCCTGGATACCGCGCTGCAAGACCTGCCGCCCCTGCACGGCCTGGTCAACTGTGCCGGTATTTCACGCCTGGAACCCGCCGCGGCCATCAGCGCCGACGCCTTCGACCAGGTGATGCAGGTCAACGCCCGTGCCGCGGCCCAGGTCGCCAGCCGCGTGGCGGCGAAGATGATCGCGGCGAAGATCGCCGGCAGTATCGTCAATGTGTCCAGCCAGGCGTCGCTGGTGGCGCTGGACGACCACCTCGGCTACTGCGCCTCCAAGGCCGCACTGGATGCGATCACCCGCGTGCAGTGCGCCGAATGGGGCTGCTTCGGTATTCGCGTCAACAGCGTCAACCCCACGGTGACGCTCACGCCAATGGCGACCATGGCCTGGTCCGAGCCGGCCAAGCGCGACCCGGCGCTGGCGGCGATCCCCTTGGGGCGGTTTGCGCAAACCGTGGAAGTGGCGTTGCCGGTGCTGTTCCTGTTGAGCCGCGCGGCCAGCATGATCAGCGGTGTCAGCCTGCCGATCGACGGTGGCTACACCAGCCGCTAGCCGTTCTCCAGCCGGCCGGCGATAACCACCTTGTCCCGTGGCTTGTATGGGTCTTCCAGGCGGTCGAGCAGCAGGCGTACCGCGCTGCTGCCGGCCAGGGAGGCGTCGTGGGCGACGCAGGCGATCGGCACGCCGAAGATATCGGCGAAGGGCAGCCGGTCGATGCCGCAGATGGTCAGGCTGTCATGGGGGATGTTGTGCATGCGCAGCGCACGCAGGGCGCCGAGGGTGATCAATTGGTTGAAGCCCATGATCGCGTCCGGCGCCGAATGTTCGGCGAGGTAGTCGAGGGTGTGCAGGTAGGATGGCATCAGCGTGTAGTCGCCGGCCTGCACCTCGACCTGCACCTGCGGGTGTTCGGCCAGCACTTCGCGCAGGCCCTTGAGGCGCTCGACGGTGATGCGTGAATGCTCGGGGCCGGTCAGCACCAGCAGGCGCTTGAGGTCAGGGGTCTGGCGCAACAGGTAATGCGCGGCCTGGATGCCGCTGTGGTAGTTGTCGAGCACCACACGGCTGAACGGGCTGTCGTGGATCGTGCGATCGAGCAGCACCACCGGGGTCTTGCCGTTGCCCAGGCGCTCCAGGTAGTCGGGTTGGTAGCTCGGCTCATCGGACACCGGCGACAGGATAATCCCCGCCACGCGGTAGCCGAGCAGGGTGTCCACCGCCTTGCTTTCCAGCTCTGCCAGCTCATCGGTGTCCACCAGCATGATCGTATAGCCGTGCTGTTTGGCCTCGCGGGAAATCGCCTTGATCATCTCGCTGTAGAACGGGTTGTCGACCGACGCCGTGATCACGCCGATGATCAGGCTTTCACTGCGCTTGAGCCCGCGGGCGAAGGCGTTGGGCACGTAGTCCAGCTCCCGCGCCACTTCGAGAATGCGCGCCAGGGTCGCGGGCTTGACCTGGTCGGGTTTGTTCAGCGCCCGAGACACCGTGATGGTCGTCATGTTGACCCGTTTGGCGATGTCGCTGATGGTGACGGACTTTTTCTTGTTCATCGGTAAGGCTGCAAAAGGAAACACCCGCAGGCTAGCATGCACGGCGGTGGTTGGTGACTCAAATCAACGGGTCCCAGCGTTGCGACCAGTCGCTTTCGGCCTTGACCACCTCACGCAGCAACCCCAGCGCCTGCTGCAATACGGCCGAATCCCGCGCTCGCGAGTACACCAGGAATGTCGGGAAGCTGAACTCCGGCGCCTTCGGCACGCGTTGCATCACGCCGCTGTCGAGGTAGCTCTGCACCACCCGCGTGCGGAAGTACCCCGCGCCGCCGTGCTCCAGGATGTACTGCAACGCCAGCGGCCCCAAGTTGAAACTCAAGGCGGCGCGGGCCTTGTCGGGCAGGGCGGCGTCATGCTGCTGGCGAAAACCCGGGCCCCAGTCGATATACACATACGGGTCCGGCTGACTCACCCGTTGCACCAGGATCAGTTTTTCCTCCAGCACCTGCTCCACCTGCAACCCCGGCCAGTATTGCGGCTGGAACACCAGCGCGGCGTCGAGTACGCCCAGCTCCAGCTGGCGCAACAGGTACTCGCCTTCGCGGATTTCGGTGCGCAGCGCATACCCGGGGATGTGTTCGCGCAGGGCCTGGGCCCAGCCGAGCATCAATGGGTTGCACAGGCTGACTTCGCCACCGATATGCAACACGTTGCGGTAGCCATCCGGCAACGGCAGATCGCGCCGCGCGGCTTCCCAGGTTTGCAGCAACTGGTTGGCATACACCACAAACGCCTCGCCATCGGCGGTCAGGCGCGCGCCGGCGCGGTTACGTACAAACAGCGTACTGCCCAGCTGGCTTTCCAGGTTTTTCACGCGGGCGGTGATGGCGGTCTGGGTGACGTGCAGTTTCTCGGCGGCGGCGGCGAGGCTGCCGCAGCGGGAGATTTCGAGGAAGGTGCGTGCCAGTTCGATGTCCATGAAGCCCCCAGGGATGAATGGGGGCCTATTGTAGTGGAATGCGATCAAGAACTGTGGGAGGGGGCTTGCTCCCGATTGCAGTGTGTCAGTTGACCGATCGGCTTCTGGCACACCCTCATCGGGAGCAAGCCTCCTCCCACAGTTGGATCTACGCTACTCCGGTGATCGGGGCTGGCAGATGATCGGTAGGGAATGCCTTGGCATATGCCTGGCAAACCCGCAACACCGTCTCATCGGCAAACCGCGCCGCCACCACGTGCAACCCCACCGGCAGGCCATTCGCCGCCAGCCCGCACGGCACCGACGCGGCTGGTTGCTGCGTCAGGTTGAAGGGGTAGGTGAAGGGCGTCCACTGCGTCCATGCCTGCATCCCGGAGCCTGGCGGTACGTCGTGCCCGGCCTCGAACGCGGTGATCGGCATCATCGGCGACACCAGCACATCGTAGTGCTGGTGGAACGCTGCCATCCTTGCCACCAGCGCCGCCCGGGCTTCGAGCGCGGCGTTGAAGTCCTCCAGGCTCAACTGCGCGCCGCGTTGCGCGATACGCAGCAGGCCGGGGTCCAGCAGCTGTTTTTGCGCATCGCTCATCGAGCCGGTCAGGCGGGCGGCGCCAGCCGCCCATAAAGTGCTGAACACCTCCAGCGGATCACTGAAACCCGGATCGATCTGCTCGACATGGGCGCCCAATTGCTCCAGGCCTCGAACCGCCTGGGCGACCAAGCTGGCCACCTGGGGATCGACGTTCACATAGCCGAACGTGGGGCTGTAGGCCACGCGCAGGCCCTTCAAGTCCATCGCCCCCGCCAACCATGGCGTGGTCCTCGGCGCGCCGATCAGGCCATCCCGCGCATCCGGCTGCGCCACGGTTTGCAGCATCAGTACGCTGTCTTCCACGGTGCGGGTCATCGGCCCCAGGTGGGACAAGATCGTCATGGAACTGGCCGGCCACTGCGGCACGTAGCCGAAGGTCGGCTTGATCCCGAACGTCCCGGTAAATGCACAGGGAATGCGGATCGAACCGCCCGCATCGCTGCCCTGGTGCAGCACGCCCAGGTTCAACGCCGCCGCCGCGCCCGCGCCGCCGGAAGACCCGCCCGCCGTGGTGCGCGTGTCCCACGGGTTGCGTGTGATGCCGTACAGCGAGTTGTCGGTGACGCCTTTCCAGCCGAATTCCGGGGTGGTGGTCTTGCCCAGCAGCACCGCGCCGGCCTTGCGCATAAAGGCCGGGAAGGGCGCGTCGACGTCCCACGGTCCCTCGGCGCTAGACGTACGCGAGCCCTTGCGGGTGGGCATGCCGATCGTCAGCGTGAGGTCCTTGATCGACGCCGGTACGCCGTCCAGCGCGCCGCAGGGTTCGCCCTTGAACCAACGTTCTTCCGAAGCCCGCGCTGCATGCAGCGCGCCCTCGGGGTCGACATGGCAGTAGGCGTTCACCACCGGGTTGTAGCGCTCGATGCGCAGCAGCGCGTCTTCGGTCACTTCAACCGGTGACAGGCTCTTATCGCGAAAATGCGCCAGCAGTTGCACCGCCGTCAGTTGGCCCATCTCACTCATGGCTGATCCCCCTGTGCCGCATTGACCATGGCGCGTAGCAACACCGCGCAGCCCGCTGCCAGGTCATCCGGCGCGGCGTTTTCGATTTCGTTGTGGCTGATGCCGCCTTCGCACGGCACGAAAATCATCCCGGCCGGGCCGAGTTCGGCGACAAAGATCGCGTCATGCCCGGCACCGCTGACGATGTCCATATGGCTCAGGCCCAAGGCGCTGGCGGCGTCGCGCACGGCGTTGACGCAGGCCGGGTGGAAGTCCAGGGGTGGGAAGTCGGCGGTGGGGGTCAACTCGTAGCTCAGGCCGTGTGTGGCGGCGGTGGTTTCGATCACGCCACGCACTTCATCGACCATGGCTTGCAGCTTGTCGGCATGCAGGTGGCGCAGGTCGATGGTCATCTGCACCTGGCCGGGAATCACATTACGCGAACCGGGGTGCAGGCTCAGGCAACCGACCGTGCCGCAGGCGTGGGGTTGTTGTTGATGGGCGATGCGGTTGACTGCGCTGACGACCTCGGCGGCGCCCACCAGGGCGTCCTTGCGCAGGTGCATGGGCGTCGGGCCCGCGTGGGCTTCGACGCCGGTGAGGGTCAGGTCGAACCACTTCTGGCCCAGGCAACCCATCACCACGCCAAGGGTAATGGCCTGGTCTTCCAGCACCGGGCCCTGTTCGATATGCGCTTCGAAATACGCACCGACCGGGTGACCCGACACCGCGCGGGCACCGGCATAGCCGATGCGCTGCAACTCGGCGCCCACCGACAGGCCTTGCTCGTCCTGCTTGTCGAGGGTGTCCTGCAAGTCGAACTTACCGGCAAATACCCCGGAGCCCATCATGCACGGCGGAAAGCGCGAGCCTTCTTCGTTGGTCCACACCACCACTTCAATCGGCGCTTGGGTTTCGATCTTCAGGTCATTCAGGGTGCGGATCACTTCAAGGCCCGCCATCACCCCGTAGCAACCATCAAACTTGCCACCGGTGGGCTGGGTGTCGATATGGCTGCCGGTCATCACCGGCGGCAGGGCGGGATTGCGGCCAGGGCGACGCGCGAAAATATTGCCGATGGCGTCGACACTGACGCTGCACCCACCCGCCTCGCACCATTGCACGAACAGGTCACGGGCCTGGCGATCCAGGTCGGTGAGGGCCAGGCGGCAGACGCCGCCCTTGACGGTGGCGCCGAGCTGGGCCAGGTCCATCAGCGATTGCCACAGGCGGTCGCGGTTGATCAGCGGGGCATTGCTCTGGAGCGGTTGGGCAAAGCTATTCATCTTCGTACTCCGGTCAGGCGCTCAGGGCCAGGTAGCGATTCTTGATTGTCGGGTCGGCGCGGAAGTCTGCAGCGCTGCCTTCGTACACCACGCGGCCTTGTTCGAGCACGTAATGGCGGTCGGCGAGCTTGTCGCAGACCATCAGGTTCTGTTCCACCAGCAGCACCGGCAGGCCGTCGTCCTTGACCTTGCGCAGGATCTTCACCAGCTCGTCGACGATCACCGGGGCCAGGCCTTCGGTGGGCTCGTCGAGGATCAGCAGCTTGGGGTCGTTAAGCAGGGCGCGGGCGATGGCGAGCATTTGTTGCTCGCCGCCGGACAAGGCGTGGCCGGCGTTTTTGCGCCGTTCCTTGAGGCGCGGGAACATGCCGTACACATCTTCCAGCTGCCAGCGGCTGGTCTTGCGCGTGGCGATGCGCAGGTTTTCCTCAACGCTGAGCAGGCGAAAGATCCCGCGGTTTTCCGGCACCAGCGCCAAGCCCTGGCGCGCGATTTCAAAGATCTTCTGCCCCACCAGCGCCTGGCCATTGAAGTGGATCTGGCCCTGGCGCGGGCAAATGATGCCGAGGATGCTGCGCAAGGTGGTGGTCTTGCCGGCGCCGTTGCGGCCCAGCAGGGTCACCAGTTCGCCGGGGTTGACCCTCAGCGACACGCCTTCGAGCACGTGGCTTTTGTCGTAGTAGGAATGGATATTCTCGACGATCAGCATCAGGCAGCCTCCCCCAGGTAAGCGGTGCGTACACGTTCATCGGCGCGCACGAACTCCGGCGTGCCTTCCACCAGGATCTGGCCGTGGCTCATCACGGTGATGCGTTGGCTGATGGACATGACGATGCTCATGTTGTGTTCGATCAACAGCACCGTATGGTCGCGGCCCAGGTCGCTGATCAGTTGGGTCATGATCGGGATATCGTCGATGCCCATGCCCGAAGTGGGTTCGTCGAGCATCAACAGTTTGGGTTTGGAGCAGATCGACATGCCCACTTCCAGCACCCGTTGCTGGCCGTGGGACAACTCGCCGGCCAAGGTCTCGGCGCGCGCGGTGAGTTGCAGGCGTTCGAGCACCTGGTCGGCCATCTCCCGGTGTTCGCGCTGGTTGTCGACGTGGCGCCAGAAGTTCAAGGCGCGCGCACCGTCGCGGCCTTGGGCGGCCAGGCGCAGGTTTTCGCGCACGCTGAGGTTCTGGAACAGGCTGGTGAGCTGGAACGAGCGCGCCATGCCCAGGCCGACACGGGCGTGGGCCGGTTTGCGCATCAGGGGGTGGCCGTCGAAGTGGATGGCCCCGGCGGTGGCCTGGCGTTCGCCGGTCAGGCAGTGGAACAGGCTGGTCTTGCCCGCGCCATTGGGGCCGATGATGGTATGGATGGTGCCGGCTTCGACCTTGAGGTTGACGCCGTTGACCGCATGGAACGCGCCGTAGGCCAGCTCCAGGTCCTTGGTTTCCAACAGGATGCTCATAGCCCTTGCTCCTTGGCGACGATGGCCGCTTTGCGACGGCCGCGCACTTTCTCGAACAGCGACGCCAGGCCGCCCCACAACCCCCCGCGCATGAAGATCACCACCAGGATCAGGATCACCCCCAGCAGCATCAGCCAGCGCGGCCACAAGTCGGAAAGGAAGTCCCCCAGCAGCACGATGGAGCCGGCACCCAGCAATGAACCGAACAGCGAGCCGGTACCGCCGACGATGGTCATGATCAGGATGTTCTCGGACATCGCCAGGTCGATGTTCGACAGCGGCACAAAGTGCAGCAACATGGCGTACAGCGCCCCGGCAATCCCGGTGACCGCGCCGGACAGCACGAACACCAGGATCTTGAAGTGGCGGGTGTCGTAGCCGATGGCCGAGGCACGGGTTTCGTTTTCGCGGATCGCCATCAGCGTGCTGCCGAACGGTGAGGCGATCACTCGGCGCGCGCCGATAAAGATCAGCAGGAACAGCACCGCGACGAAGGCGTAGAACGCTCGCGCGTCAGCCAATGACAGCAGCACGGTGTCACCGATACGGATCTCCGGGCGCGGCACGCTGAGCAGGCCGTTGTCGCCGCCGGTCCAGTCGCTCAAGGTGTAGGCAACGAAGTAGGCCATCTGGCTGAAGGCCAACGTCAGCATCACGAAGTAGATCCCGGTGCGCCGGATCGCCAGGGCGCCCACCAGCAACGCGAGGAAACCACCGGCGATGGCAGCCCCCAGCAGGGCGACGAACAGGCCCAGGTGCAAGTGGATCATCAGCAGCGCCGCGCAATAGGCGCCGGCCCCGAAGAAGATGCCTTGGCCAAACGACAACAGGCCGGTGTAGCCGAGCAACAGGTTGCAGGCCAGGGCCGCCATGGCAAAGATCAGGATCTCGGTGGCCAGGGTCGCCGAAGGTAGGATCAACGGCAGGCCGATCAACACCGCCAGCACCCACAGGAGCATGGCGCGTGACTGGGTCTTGGCAAACGGCAGGGGGTTTTTCTCGCTCATGTCAGGCTCTCCCGAACAGGCCGTAGGGGCGCACCAGAATCACCGCGGCCATGGCGCCGTAGATCATCAGGCTCGCACCCTGGGGCCAGAGTGTGGTCATCAGGCTTTGCACCACGCCCACCAGCAAACCGCCGACCAGCGCACCGCTGAAGGAACCCATGCCGCCGATGACCACCACCACAAAGGCGATCCCGAGAATTTCCGGCCCGACAAAGGGTTGGGCACCGCGCAACGGTGCGAACAGGACGCCCGCCATGCCCGCCAGGCCTACGCCTAAGGCAAAGGTCATGGAGAACAGCCGGAAGATATTGGTGCCCAGCAGCGACACGGTTTCGGTGCTCTCGCTGCCGGCGCGCACCAGGGCGCCAAAGCGCGTGCGTTCCAGCAGCAGCCACAGGCCCAGGCCGACCAGCCCGGAAAACAGGATGAGGAACAGGCGGTAGTAGGGGTAGACGAAATCACCCACCACCAGCACCCCACGCAGCAGTTCCGGCACGGCCACGCTCTTGCCCACCGGGCCCCAGATCATCACGCTGGCCTCCTGGATGATCAGCGCAATCCCTAGGGTCACCAGGATCTGGAACATGTGCGGCAGGTGATAAATCCGCTGGATCAATAATCGCTCGATCACCCACGCCAGCGCGGCCACCACCAGCGGCGCGAGCAGCAGCGCCAGCCAGAAGTTGCCGGTGAGGCTCACGGCGGTGTAGCAGATGTACGCGCCCAGCAGGAAGAACGCGCCGTGGGCGAAGTTGACGAAGTTGAGCAAGCCGAAAATGATCGTCAGCCCGACCGCGATCAGGAAGTAGATCATCCCCAGGCCAAGGCCATTGAGTATCTGGAACAGGTAAAGATTAAGCATGCACAAACCCTCGAACAGGTGGCCGCGCGAGCGGCCCTGCCGTGTACAACCGGTGATGTTTTAGCGGATCAGGCGAGCGTGCAGCCCGTGGCGTCCACCGGCGGGAACGACTGGCCGGCGCTGAGTACCTTGGCCAGGTCATCCTTGTCGGCCATCTCGCCAGCGGCCTTGCCAACCAGCAGGTAGTAATCCTTGATCACCTGGTGGTCGTCGGCGCGGATCGATTCCTTGCCGGTCGGGCCTTCGAAACTCAGGCCCTGCATGGCCTTGGCCACGGTCGGCCCGTCGAAGCTGCCGGTGGAAACAATGGTGTCGAGCATGACCTTGGTGCTGATGTAGTCGGCGGCCAGCGGGTAGGTGGGGTTGATGCCGTACTTGGCCTGGGTCAGCTTGACCAGTTCGCGGTTGAGCGGGGTATCGACCTGGTGCCAGTACTGCGCGCCGAGGTACACGCCTTCCAGCACGTCGCTGCCCAGCTCCTGGAACTGGTCGAGGCCGGCGGACCACACCAGCAGGATTTTCATGCGTTCCTTGATGCCGAAGTTCACCGCCTGGCGCAGGGTGTTGGACGACTGGCTGCCGAAGTTGAGCAGCACCAGCACGTCGGGCTTGGTCGAGATGGCGTTGGTCAGGTAGCCGGAGAATTCCTGCTCCTGCAACGAGTGATAGCTGTTGCCGACATGTTCCAGGCCGTGCTCCTTGAGCACGTTTTTGGCGCCTTCGAGCAACGCTTCACCGAACACGTACTGTGGGGTGATGGTGTACCAGCGCTTGGCGTCCGGCAGCAACTTGATCAACGGCACCAGGGTTTCGCGGATCGCGCCGTAGGTGGGCACCGACCAGCGGAACGTGGCGGCGTTGCAGTCCTTGCCGGTGACCTCATCGGCGCCCACCGGTGTCATGAACACGCCGCCGGCCTTGTCGACTTCCTTGGCCACCGCCAGGGCCGACGATGACAGCGTGCAGCCCTGGAAGAACCGCGCGCCGTCCTGCTGGATGGCTTCCTGGACCTTGCGCACGGCCTTGCCGGCGTTGCCTTCGGTATCGATGACTTTGTAGTTCAGCGGGCGGCCGAGGATTTCGCGATGTTGTTCCACCGCCAGGCGCGAACCCATGTCGGCAAATTTGCCATAGCTGGCAAAGGCGCCAGACATGGACTTGAGGCCGTAAAAGGTAAAGGGCTCGGCGGCAAATGCCGAACGCACACTCAGCGGGAGGCTGAGGGCGGCGGCTGCGGTGAGGCTGGCTTTCAATAACGTACGACGCTGCATGGGGTGACTCCCTGGTTTAGTTATTGGCAGGAGTAGCAATGGCGATACGGTGGAGCAGGGCCTGTGGGCAGGCCTGTTATTGGGGCGACGCGGTAGCTGGGTTGGAACAGGGTCAAACGCTGGGAGGAGGGTCTTAAGAGTGATCGAACTCCAGTAGAAAATGCGGGCTGACCTGGCCTTCGAGGGCGGTCATATGGTGTTCGGCGTCGCACATGTGTTCATGCATCAGGCTGCGCACCGCGCCTTCGTCGCCGGCACGAAAAGCGCTCAGCAGCTGCTTGTGATAGTCGAGGTTGGCCGCGTCGAACTGTTTGCGCTTGGGCTTGTAGGCTTTTTTCAGCACCACCAGGTCGCGCAGCAGGTCGTTGAGAAACTGCGCCATAAAGCTCAGCAACGGGTTAGGGCAGGCCTTGGCCAGCAGGTTATGGAACTCCAGTTCCGCCAGGCGCTGTTCGCGCTGGCCGGCTTCGCTGTCTTCCGGAGCGCTGCAAAAATCCACGTTGTCCTGCAGGGCCTGGTAATCGGCTTCACTCAGGCGCCCGAGTACCGACACTGCCAGTTCCACCTCGATCACCTTGCGCAGTT
The DNA here is from genome assembly GCF_057808775.1 of Pseudomonas sp. FG86. NCBI lineage: Bacteria > Pseudomonadati > Pseudomonadota > Gammaproteobacteria > Pseudomonadales > Pseudomonadaceae > Pseudomonas > Pseudomonas sp. FG86. Next base: position 10,846 of record NZ_JBMDIS010000050.1, read on the forward strand.
GATACACCTGCTCGCCATCCAGGTGCTGGAAGTGCAGGTAATTGCGTAAGGCGCGGCTGGCCGGTTCAGTGCCGGCCTGGTTCAGATACGCCCCGCCACTGGGGCCGGTGCGCGTACTCACCAGGCCCTCGACCTCCAGCGCCTTGAGCGCCTCACGGGCCGAGCCCTTGGAGCATTGGAAGCTTTCCATCAGCTCGCGCTCGGTGGGCAGGCGGTCGCCGGGCTTCAGCGCATCGGTGACGATGGAGCGCTTGACCGACTCGACAATCACATCGGACAGCTTCTGGCGTTTGCGGCGTAGCGGGCGAGTCAGCATGGGTTCGATTTATCGTATTAATGAGGATAAATAGCACTTAATAACGATTGGGCCGGGGCGTCAACGCGAGGTGTCGTTTCTGGTGCGAAGGGGTCGCAAACGGGTGCGGGGAAGCTCACTGCAAGGTGGCATCGGTGCACACCGTCGAACGGGGTGGCTTGGTGCCGTGCATCAGGTAGTCCCCGACCCAGCGGTTCACGCAGGCACTCACGCCGCTGAACGAAACCCCGTGGACATAGGCGTCCTTGAGCTGCACGCGACTGGCCGGGAAGGTGCGTTCAAAGGCCCAGGCGGCACCGGTGGACGGGGCATGGTCGTCGAATTCGGCTTGCACCATCAGCAGGCTGTCGAGCTGTGCCAGTGCCTTGTGCGGCAGCGGGGCGGCGGTTTTGCGTGGCCAGGTCGTGCATTGGCGAGCTTCGAGGGCACTGCCGGCGACGGGGTGCTTGGCGAGGGATTCGGACTCTTTCTGCTGCCACTGTTCTTCGCTGGAGTAGACCGAGTCATTGCACAGGATGGCGGTTTTTACCGAGTCGGCAGCCGACATGCGCAGCGGCCCCGGCTTCGGCACATTGGCCTGCAGCGGTTCGCGCACGCGCTGCAGCAGCAGGCTGAACATTGCCTTGGCCCGCTGTTCGATCTCGGCGTCGGGGCTGAATAGATACGCGCGTGCCCGAGCCTCCAGCGTCAGGTCATCGCTGTCGGGGGCTTCCCGCAGCCAGCGGCTGAGCACGTGGGCCCCCATCAAACCGGCGGGGTCGCTGTAGTAGCGGTTGTTGGAGCGCAGGGCCGTGCGCACACTGGGCAGCAGCTCCATGAAGACCCTGCGCACCGCCACCGGTGAATCGCCCAATTGGTAGAGCCCTGGGTAAAGGGCGGCGGGGGTGGCGACGAAGCGATCGAAGATCTTTTCCTTTTCGCTGGCCACGATAAAACTGGCGTGCTCGAAGGTGGACGTCCAGTTCAGGTTCGAGTCGAGCACCATGCGCCCGACATGGGCCGGGAACAGGCCGCCGTACCAGGCGCCGAGCCAGGTGCCGTAGGCGTTACCCAGGTAGTTGAAGCGCAGTTCGCCCAGTTGCTTGCGTACAAACTCCAGGTCGCGGGCCGTCTGCTCGGTGGTGATGTAGGGCGTCAGCGGATGGCTGGCGCAGGCTTGGGCGATCAACCGCGCGTTGTGGCGCACAGCGGCCAGGTTGGCCTCGCTGCGGTCTTCACTGACGTCCCCTTGCGGCACGATCTTGCGCTCGGACTGACACTCCAGGCGCGACCCTGGCAGGCTGCCCAGGCCCCGAGGGGTGACTTCGACCACGTCATAGGTGTCGGCCAGCTCGCGGTAGGTATCGCCCCAGTCGGGTTGCCGGGCGTAATGCTTCCACACCGTCGCCAGGTGCACGGCGAAGGCTCCGCCCGCATCGAGCCCCGGCCCGCCAGGGTTGGCAAACAGCGCGCCCTGGCGAGACAGCGGTTGCTTGGCGCCGACGCGCGTGATGTCAAAACTGATGCTGCCGCGCTCAGGGGCGGCGTGGTCGAGGGGCGCGGTGACGATGCCGCATTGGGTGCGTTCGATGACCTCCGGGTCCAGGCGTTCAAGCGCGGGCTGCGGGCAGTCGAGCAACCATTCGATACCGAAGGCGGAGGGCTGTGCCTGGGGGTGGCCGACGGAGGGTATGAGGGTGGCCATCAGGACCAGGCAACGGAAGGTGATGGCGCTGGCAGTGGTCAGGGATTTCATCTGCGGTCCTGGTCAGTCGGGAGAGTGACTTTTTTACCAAGGACCGCACGCTTAAAAATGTAGGAGGAAAAAACAGCGCGTGTATGAAATGCGAATTTTGTTTATCGGATGTCGGAGTGCCAGCCGCCCCCCAACGCTTTGTACAGCGCAATACTGGCCTGCAGGCGTGACAGCCGCAGTTGTACGTCCAGGTCCTGGGCCGTGTACAGAGTGCGCTGGGTTTCCAGCACCGTGAGCAGGTCTTCGGCGCCCGCCTGGTAACGGCTTTCGGCGATCTGGAAGGCGGTCTGCGCCTGTTGCAGCTCTTCGCGTTGCCATTGGCGTTGCTGGTCCAGGCGCGTGATGCTGCTGAGGGTTTTTTCCACATCGGCAAAGCCGTTGATGATTGCGCCGCGATAGGTTTGCAGCAGTTCATCCTGGCGCGCGCGGGCCTTGTCGCGTTCAGCCCTTAAACGGCCGTGGTTGAAAATCGGCCCGACCAGCCCGGCGGTCAGCGTGTAGTACGGGCTGCGCAGCATATCCGCGGCCTTGTAGGCGTCTGAGCCGAGCGTAGCGCCAAGGGTCACCTTGGGCAGCAAGGCCGCGCGGGCGATGGCCACATTGGCTTGCGCGGCGGCCAATTCGGCCTCGGCCTTGGCCAGGTCGGGGCGACGGCTCAGCAATTGGCTGGGCACACCCGCACCGATACTCGGCCAGGTCAGCGTCGCGAAAGACTCTGTGCCCAGGTCCAGGGCTTGCACGGGTTGGCCAAGCAGGGTCGCGAGGGTGATGCGCGACTCTTCGGCGACTTGCTGGATCAGCGGCAGTTGCCGTTGCTGGCTGGCGACCAGGCTTTTCTGTTGCGCCAGCTCCAGGGCGGTGGCAGAGCCGGCGTCGTAGCGAGTCTGCACCAGGGCCAGCACGTTGCGCGCATTGGCCAGGTTCAGCTCGGCGATCTGCTCGCGTTGGCGGGCGGCGAGGGTCTGGGCATAACGGTCGGCGACGTTGCCGAGCAGGGTCAATTCCACTGTGGCCTGGTCCGACTCGCTCGCGCGCAGGCTGTACAGCGCGCTGTCCCGGGCGGCGGCGCGGCCTCCCCAGAAGTCCACTTCATAACTGGCGGTGAAATTGGCGCCGAAGTTCTCCACGGTATCGTCGCTTTGCGAGGCATCCAGGTCCGGCCCACCCTGGCCGCGCAACAATTTCTGGCGGCTGGTGGTGAGGTTCAGATTCACCTCGGGCAGCAGCGGCGCACCGGCAATCACCGCCGTCGCCTGGGCCTGGCGCACCCGTGCCATGGCGGCGGCGACATCGAAACTGTCACGCCGGGCCTGGTCGATCAGGCGGTTGAGTTGCGGGCTGCCAAACTGGGTCCACCAGCGTTGGTCGATGGCCTGGGCGGCGTTTCGCTCGGCGTATTGCCAGGCAGCCGGTGCTGCGATACCGCTGTCCACGGCGGGGGCAGGGCCGGTGCAGGCGTTGAGCAACAGGCACAGGCTGATGACTGACACGTGCGGCAGGGGGGAGGGTTTATTCACTGGTCAATGCCTTAACCGGATCGAGCCGGGCAGCTTTACGGGCCGGCATAAAGCCGAAGACGACGCCGGTGACCAGCGCACAGCCAAACGCGCCGAGCACCGCCACCAGGGAAAACTGCACCGCGACCTGGGCCAGCAGCAACAGGCCGCCCACCAGCAGCGCCAGGGCGATACCACACAAGCCGCCGACCACCGAGAGCATCACCGCCTCGGTGAGGAACTGACGCAGGATGTCGCGCTGGCGTGCGCCGGTGGCCATGCGGATGCCGATTTCGCGGGTGCGCTCGCGCACCGTCATCAACATGATGTTCATCACGCCGATGCCGCCCACCAACAGGGAAATCGCCGCAATCGAACCGAGCATCAGCGACAGGGTGTTCTGGGTGTGGGCTTCGGCCTGGATCATCGCGGCGTTGTTGGTCAGTTCATAATCGCGCTTGCCGTTGTGCAGTTTCTGCATCAATTGGTCGATGGCCACTTCGGCGTCATGCACCTTGCGCGCATCGGCGGCGGCAATCACCACGTATTCGGGGTTGTAGCTGCCGAACAGGCGCACGCTGGCGGCGCTATAGGGAATCGCGATGCGGTCGTCACTGTCCTTGTTTCCGGAGGTGGCGCCTTTTTCCGCCAGCACGCCGACCACCTGGAATGGCACGTTTTCGATCAGGATGTACTGCCCGACCGGATTGACCTGGCCCTTGAACAGCTTTTCGCGGATGCGATGGCCGATCACCGCCACGGTGGCGGCGGCCTGTTCGTCGGCGGCGGTGAAGTAGCTGCCCTCGACCACGGGCCAGTTGAAGATCTCCGGGAAATTGGTGTCGTTGCCGCCCACATAAGCCATGTAGTCGACGTTGCCGTAACGCACCCCGGCCTCGGTGCCGTTGACCGGCATGATGCGCTTGACCTGGGGCAGGCTGGCCAGGGCCGCGACGTCGTTGAGGGTCACGATCCCCAGCGGTGTGCGTGGGTTGGGTGACGAGCCGCTCAGATACAGAATGTTGGAACCGAACGCGCCCATCTGCGCCATGACCTGGCGCTTGCTGCCTTCGCCGACCGCCAGCATCACCACCACCGAGGCCACGCCGATGATGATCCCGAGCAACGTCAGCGCGGTGCGGAAGCGGTTGATCCACATCACCCGCCATGCGGCTTGCACCGCGTCCAACAGTTCAGCCTTCCACGCGCCGTTGTGTTCGGCACCGTCGATCAAGCGTTGGCGCAGGTCCACGGCTTGCAATGCGTCGCGGCTGGCGGTGGCCGCGACGTAATGTTCATCGGCGGCAGAGTCGCTGATGATCAGGCCGTCGCGAATCTCGATGATGCGGTTGGCGCGCGCGGCCACTTCGCGATCGTGGGTGATCAGGATCACCACGTGGCCCTGGCTCGCCAGTTCGTCGAGCAGGGCCATGACCTCGGCGCCGCTGTGGCTGTCGAGGGCGCCGGTGGGTTCGTCGGCGAGGATGATATGCCCGCCGTTCATCAGTGCGCGGGCAATCGAGACGCGCTGTTGCTGGCCGCCGGACAGCTGGTGCGGACGGTTGCCGGTGCGCTCGGCCAGGCCCAGGCGCGTGAGCAGGGCGTTAGCGCGGGCGTGGCGTTCGGCGGCGCTGAGGCCGGCATAGATCGCCGGCATCTCGACGTTTTCCTGGGCCGTGCCCGACGGGATCAGGTGGTAGCCCTGGAACACAAAGCCGAACGCCTCGCGACGCAGCCAGGCCAGTTCGTCGCTGCCCAGGTGCGCGACGTTTTCCCCGGCGAACAGGTAGTCGCCTGTGCTGGGGCGGTCGAGGCAGCCGAGGATATTCATCAGCGTGGACTTGCCGGAACCGGAGGCGCCGACGATGGCGACGAACTCCCCGGCATGGATCGACAGGTCGATCCCGCGCAGCACGTCGACCTGCGGGCTATCGCCGCCGCCGTAGGATTTGCGGATGTGCTTGAGTTCGATCAGGGGCGTGGTCACGTCAACCCCCACTGCCGTCGAGCGGGCCGATCAGCAGGTGATCGCCTTCGTTGAGGCCGTCGAGCACCTCGACCCGCAAGCGATCGCTGAGGCCCAGGCGCACTTCGCGCTCCTCGATACGCCCCTTTTTCGTGACCACGCGCGCGATCTGCCTGTCGGCGCGCGACGTTCCCTGCAATGCCGCGACGGGCACGGTCAGCGCATCCCGTGCCTGGCCGGCGACAAAGAACACCTGGGTGGTCATTTCAGCCATCAGCGCGTTGTCGGGGTTATCCACATCCAGCAGCACCGTGTACAGCACAACGCGGCCGGTCCCGTTTTTGCTGGAGCTGGTCGGGCTGCCACTGCCCTGGGTCTCATTCAGCGGTTTGGGTGGAATCGGCAGGATTTGCCGCACGGTGCTGGTCCAGCGGCGGTTGCCGCCGCTCAGGGTGGTGAAATAGGCCGTCATGCCGGGTTTGACATGGCCGATATCGGCTTCCGAGACTTCAGCCCACACCGTCATCGGCGACAACTTGGCGATGCGCAGGATCAACGGCGTCTGCTGCTGCGCGTTGAGGGTCTGGCCGACGCGCGCATCCACGGCGACCACGGTGCCGGTCATCGGCGCATAGATGCGCGTATAACCCAACTCGGCTTCGTCACTGCGCAGGCTGGCCTGGGCCTGGAGAATCTGCGCCTGGAACATCGCGACCCGGGCCTGGGTGGCGCTCAGTTCGGCCTTGGCGGTTTGCACGTCTTCTTCGCGGGTGGCATTGCCGGCGGCCAGGCGCTGCTGGCGCTGGTACTTCTGCTGCGCCAGTGCGTGCTGGGCCTTCTGCTCCTGCAATTGGGCCTTGAGGTTTTCGATGGCGTAGCGGCTGGCGTCGAGCTTGGCCTTTTGCGTCGAAGGGTCGATCTCCACCAGCAACTGGCCTTCCTGGACCTGGTCGCCGGCCTCGACATGGATCTTGCGGATCTGCCCGGACGCCTGGGCGCCCACATCCACGTAGCGCCGCGGTTGCAGGGTGCCCAGGGCGGTGACGCTGTTTTCGATATTGCCGCGCGTGACGGTGACGGTCGTCAGGTTGTCGGCGCCCTGGGGCAGCACCTGCCAGGCGGCCACGGCGATGATGGGAAGCAGGCACGCGGCAGCGAGCAGGGCGCGTCGGGCGGGGCGAGGGCGTTTCATGCTTTGGTTCCAGCCAGGGAAGTTCGGGCCGCGATTGCGGGGAGCTGACAGTTAAACGAGGGAATTGCCCGAAGATTTAGGCGGTTACACACGCAAATAGCGCTGTGGCGAGTAAAAAAATCGCCGATGGGTGCAAGACTTCTTTAAAAGTAGATGAGAATTACTATAAATTGCACGCAGCCAAACTGCCATTACTGAATGGCCTGTATTTGTGTAGGAGCGAGCGTGCTCGCGAAGAGCTCAAGGACGCCGCGTTCACTCTGGTTTCCCGCGTTATCGTTGACGTACTTCGCGAGCACGCTCGCTCCTACAGCACCTAATGCCGCCGCCCGTAGGCCGGGAGTCATGTTGGAAAACTACTATCGTGAGCTGGTGTGTTTCCTCAACGCCAAGCTGGGCAACCGCCAGGTGGCCGAAGATGTGGTGCATGACGCTTATGTGCGGGTGTTGGAGCGGACCAGCGAGACGCCCATCGACCAGCCTCGAGCCTTCCTGTACCGCACGGCGTTGAACCTGGTCATCGACGGGCACCGGCGCAATGCGCTGCGCCAGGTCGAGCCGCTGGACGTGCTGGACCATGAAGAACGGTTTTCCAGCTACGCGCCCCACACCAGCCATGATCAGGCCCAGCGCCTGGAGTTGCTCGAACGGGCGCTGGCCGAATTACCCGCGCCGTGCCGCCACAGCTTCCTGCTGCGCAAACTCGAGGGTTTGTCCCATTCGCAAATCGCCGAACGCCTGGGTATTTCACGCAGCCTGGTGGAAAAACACATCGTCAATGCCATGAAGCACTGCCGGGTCCGGATGCGCGAGTGGGACGCGCACTGATCGGCGATCGGTTAAATTTTATTTCATTGTCCTCGTTTCCTATCAACACATGACCTGTTGTGCAGGTCTTGAAGGTATTCCCGCCCCACCGCCACGGGGCTTATCCAGAGGACACTGGAATGACACAGGCAATTGCTTCGCCCGCGGTTCACGACCTGATCGGTATCGGTTTCGGCCCTTCGAACCTGGCGCTGGCCATCGCCCTGCAGGAGCGTGAAAAGACGCAGGGCAAACTGGACGTGCTGTTTCTCGACAAACAGGCTGATTACCGCTGGCACGGCAATACCCTGGTGACCCAGAGCGAACTGCAGATTTCGTTCCTCAAGGACCTGGTGACCCTGCGCAACCCCACCAGCCCGTACTCCTTCGTCAACTACCTCAAGGCCCATGACCGCCTGGTGGACTTCATCAACCTGGGCACCTTCTACCCGTGCCGCATGGAGTTCAACGACTACCTGCGCTGGGTCGCCGGGCAGTTCCAGGCCGTGGGCCGCTACGGAGAGGAAGTGCTGGCCATCGAGCCGATCCTGCATCAACAACAGGTCGAGGCGCTGCGGGTGATTTCCCGCGATGCCCAGGGTGAGCAGCATGTGCGTACCACCCGTGCGGTCGTGGTCAGCGCCGGTGGCACGCCGCGGGTGCCGGAGGTGTTCAAGGCCCTTAAGGATGATGGCCGGGTGTTCCACCATTCCCAGTATTTGTCGCGCTTGGCCCAGCAGCCCTGTGTCGACGGCAAGGCGATGCGGATCGCGGTGATCGGCGGCGGCCAGAGTGCGGCCGAAGCCTTCATCGACTTGAATGACAGCTTCCCGTCGGTGCAGGTCGACATGATCCTGCGCGGCTCGGCACTCAAGCCGGCCGATGACAGCCCGTTCGTCAACGAAGTGTTCTCGCCGGCCTTCACCGACCTGGTGTTCCAGCAGGCCGGCACCGAGCGTGAACGCCTGCTCGCCGAGTACCAGAACACCAACTATTCGGTGGTGGACCTGGACCTGATCGAACGCATCTACGGCATCTTCTACCGCCAGAAAGTCTCCGGCATTGCGCGCCATGCGTTCCGCACCATGACCGTGGTCGAGAAGGCCACCCCCGGTCCGTTGGGCATCGAACTGGCCCTGCGCAACAACGCCACCGGCGAAACCAGCGTCAGCCACTACGACGCGGTGATCCTGGCCACCGGCTACGAGCGCCAGATGCATCGCGAATTGCTGGCGCCGCTGGAGGAGTATCTGGGTGACTTTGAAGTGGCGCGCGACTACCGCCTCGTCACCGATGAGCGCTGCAAGGCCGGCATCTACATCCAGGGCTTCAGCCAGGCCAGCCATGGCTTGAGCGATACGTTGCTGTCGGTGCTGCCGATTCGTGCGGATGAGATTGCAGCGTCGCTGTTCGAGCATGATCGTCATCGTGGCCAGGGCCGCTCGGTGCAGGACCGGCTGCTCGCCGCCGCCAGCTGACCCCCTTGCAGGAGCGAGCTTGCTCGCGGAAACCGTCGACGATAACGCGGGCATTCTGGGTTGACGCGGTGGTCTTGCGTTCTTCGCGAGCGAGCTCGCTCCTACAGGTGGTACTGGCAACACGGTTGGGTGACTGATACTGTATAAAAAACCAGTATCGGTAGCCCTCCATGCAATTGATCGAAAAACTCAGCATCCTCGCCGACGCCGCCAAGTACGATGCCTCGTGCGCCAGCAGTGGCGCGCCCAAGCGTAGCTCGGAGGGCAAGGCGGGGCTGGGTTCCACCGATGGCATGGGCATCTGCCACAGCTACACGCCGGATGGGCGCTGTGTGTCGCTGCTCAAGGTGTTGCTCACCAACTTCTGCCTCTACGACTGCCAATACTGCGTCAATCGCCGCTCCAGCGACGTGCCGCGGGCACGCTTCAGCCCGGAGGAGGTGGTCACGCTCACGTTGGATTTCTATCGGCGCAATTGCGTCAGCGGGCTGTTCCTCAGCTCGGGCATCATCCGCTCGGCGGACTACACCATGGAGCAGCTCGTGCGGGTGGCCAAGCTGCTGCGCGAAGAACATGACTTTCGCGGCTATATCCACCTCAAGACCATTCCCGAAGCCGACCCGGCGTTGATCGCCGAGGCCGGGCGGTATGCTGATCGCCTCAGTGTGAATATTGAATTGCCCACCGATGCCAGCCTGCAAACCCTGGCGCCGGAGAAGCAGATCGTCTCGATCAAGCAGGCCATGCAGACCATCTACACCGGCGAACAGACCGTGCTCAACGAACCCCGTGCCCCGCGCTTCGCGCCGGCCGGGCAGAGCACGCAGATGATCGTCGGCGCCGACGACACCGACGACAGCACCATCCTCCACGGGGCCGAGGCGTTGTATGGCAATTTCAAGCTGCGCCGCGTGTATTACTCGGCGTTCAGCCCCATCCCCAACAGCCCGAAAAGCGTGCCCCTGGCCGCGCCGCCGTTGATGCGCGAGCACCGTTTGTACCAGGCGGATTTCCTGCTGCGCAGCTACGGCTTCAGCGCCAATGAACTGTTCGAAGGCCCTGGCCACCTGGCCCTGGATATCGACCCCAAGCTGGCCTGGGCCCTGGAACACCGCGACGTCTTCCCCCTGGACCTGAACCGTGCCGAAGCGACCCTGATCGCCCGTATCCCCGGTATCGGCCTGCGCACCACCCAGCGCCTGGTGGACCTGCGCCGTGAACGCAAGATCCGTTTCGAAGACCTGGCCCGCATGCGCTGCGTGCTGGCCAAGGCCAAGCCATTTTTCATCACCAGCGACTACCACCCGCAACAGGCTGAAAGCACCAGCGTGCTGCTGCGTGAACAACTGCGTGACCGTCCGCAGCCGCAACAAATGGGGTTGTGGGGATGATCAGCCTGGAATGCGGCAACCTGTTCAGTACCTGGCGCGAACAGGCGCGTTGGCTGCTCAGCCATCAGGTCGATCCCAGCCAGGTGAGTTGGGGCGAGGCTGAAGTGGCGGACCTGTTCGCCACCGACGAACCGATCCCCGAGGGGCTGGGGCCGTTCCAGGCGCGGATTCCCAAGGCATTGCTCGAACTGCTGGAAGCCGCCGCCTGTTACCACGGCGAGCAGCGCTGGAGCCTGCTGTATGAGGTGCTGTGGCGGGTCAGCCATGGCGACCGCACGGCAATGCTCGCGGGGGACAAACTGGGCAGCGAACTGCAACGGCGAATCAAGCAGGTCAGCCGCGAGGCTCATCACCTGCATGCGTTCGTGCGGTTTATCGCGGTACCCCAGGAGGCCGGGGCCGAGCTGCCGGAGTACGTGGCCTGGCATGAGCCGGCCCATGACATTCTCCGCAGCGCCAGTCAGCACTTTATCGGGCGCATGGGCCGCCATCGCTGGATGATCGCGACACCGTTGGATGGGGTTTACTACGATGGCGAGCAACTGATCCATCAACGCCAGTGCCCAGAGGCGTGGCAGCAGTTGGCGCAGAATGTCGAGGACCCCCACAGTGCCATGTGGTTGACCTATTACAGCCACATCTTCAACCCGGCGCGGTTGAACCCCAAGGTGATGGAAGGGCATTTGCCAAGCCGGTTCTGGAAGAACTTGCCGGAGGGCAAGTTGATCCCGGGGTTGATCAGCGAGGCGCGGACGGGGAAGCAGAAGGATGGGCAGGCGAGCCTGATTGGGGCAAAGCCGGGTAAGCGCATCTCCAGCGGGCACGCTTAAAAAATGTGGCAGGGAGCTTGTTGTGGCGAGCAGGCTTGCCCTGCGTTGGGCTGCGCAGCAGCCCCATTAAAAACACCGCGTAGTTTCATCGTTTCAGATAAAACTTCCTGGGGCTGCTGCGCAGCCCAACGCAGGGCAAGCCTGCTCGCCACATACAACAGGGCTTGATCCTTATGCCAGTTCAGTGGCGGTGTTCTTGACGATTGCGAGTTCGGGATGTGCCACGAGTTTGTCGATGTGCAACTCATCATTGTTCAACCAGGTCTCGGTCAGCACCCGGTAATGCTCCATATCCCGGCAGCGCATGCGCAGGCTGTAGTCGAACGGCCCGCTGATCAGCTGGCATTCGAACACCTGCGGGCAGGCCTTGACGCAGGCTTCGAAAGCCTTTTGCGCCGAGCGCCCGCTCTGGTTGGACAAGGCCACGAGCACCAGCAGAGACAGCCCTGGCGAGACCATCTGCACATCGATGATCGCCCCATACCCGCGGATCACCCCACGTCGCTCCAGCTTGCGCACCCGCTCCAGGCAGGGCCGGGGAGTGAGGTGGACCAGTGACGAGAGCTTTTCGTAGGTGATACGCCCCTGATGCCGCAGCACGTCGATGATTGCCTCATCGATGCGATCCAGCGCAGGGGAAGAATGGGGTCCGTTGGCCTTGGTATCCATGGGTTTCACTTCAAACGATTGGAAAGAAATTGCTGCAAGCGTTCGCTGTTGGGGTGGTCGAGGATCTCGGCGCCGCCTTGTTCTTCGACCCGGCCCTGATGCAAGAACAGCACTTGGCTGGACACCTGGCGGGCAAAGCCCATTTCGTGGGTGACCATCAACATGGTACGACCTTCCTCAGCCAACGTCTGTATGACTTTGAGGACCTCTCCTACAAGTTCAGGGTCGAGGGCCGAGGTCGGTTCATCGAACAGGATGATTTCCGGCTCCATCGCCAGGGCCCGGGCGATGGCCACGCGCTGCTGTTGACCGCCAGACAGGAACGCCGGGTATTGATCCGCCACCCGGCCAGGCAGGCCGACCTTGTCCAGGTACAGGCGCGCGCGATTTTCCGCCTCGGCGGCGCTCACGCCCAGCACCCGGCGCGGGGCCATGGTGATGTTTTCCAGCACGGTCATGTGGCTCCACAGGTTGAAATGCTGGAACACCATGGCCAGGCGCGTGCGCAGGTTCTGCAATTGCTCCTGGTGCGGTGCGCGGGTACCGGCGCGGCCCTGGCGCATTTCGATGCTGATGCCGTCCAGGGTGATGACCCCGGCATCTGGTTGTTCGAGGAAGTTGATGCAACGCAGCATGGTGCTTTTGCCCGAGCCGCTGGCGCCGATCAGGCTGATCACATCGCCGTTGCGTGCGTTGAGGGACACGCCCTTGAGCACTTCGTGTTCGCCGTAGCGTTTATGGATGCCTTCGACCTGCAGCTTGACGGCAGCCGTGGCCGTTCGTGTAGCGGGGACATCGACAGGATAAGTGGCCAGGGCCTGCGCGGACTGATTCATGGGTTAGCCTCGGGTAGGAACAAGAAAACGCATCCAGCGACGTTCGGCCAGTCGAAACAGGCCCACCAGTGCAAAGGACAGCAGCATGTAGAGCAGGGCAGCGATACCGAAGGCCTGGAACGTCAGGAACGTTTCGGCATTCGCATCGCGGGCCACCTTGAGGATGTCGGCGACGGTGGCGGTGAACGCCAGCGATGTAGCGTGCAGCATCAGGATCATTTCATTGCTGTAGGCCGGCAACGCGCGGCGCAACGCGGCCGGTACCACCACAAACAGGTTCAGGCGCCAGCCATGCAGGCCATAGGCGCGTGCCGCTTCGAGTTCGCCGTGGGGAATATTACGGATCGCCCCGGCGAAGATTTCCACGGTGTAGGCGCAGGTGTTGAGCACGAAGGCCAGCAGGGTGCAGTTCAAGGCATTGCGGAAAAACTGGTTGAGCAGGGCGTTGTCCTGCACCACCTCCAGGCTGTACAGCCCGGTGTAGCAAATCAACAGTTGGATATACAGCGGCGTGCCCCGGAACAGGTAGGTGTACACCTCCACTGGCCAGCGCAGCCAGACGTGTTCCGAGACGCGGGCCAGTGCCAGGGGGATCGACAGGACAAAGCCGAACACCACCGAGATAATGAACAGCCACAGGGTCATGGCGACGCCGGACAAACCCGCGCCATCGCTGAACAGGTAGGCCAGGCCGTATTGCTGGAACAGTTCGATCATCGCGCCATCCCCTTGATGCCGAGGTTGTAGCGCCGCTCGAGGCGCTTGAAGATGCGGTTGGAGAGGGTGGTGATCACCAGGTAGACCAGGCCGGCGAGGATCAGGAAGTACAACGGCTCATTGGTGGTCTTGCCGGCGTTTTGCGCGGCCTTGACCAGGTCCGACAGGCCGATGATCGACACCAGCGCCGTGGACTTGAGCAGCACCAGCCAGTTATTGCCCAGGCCCGGCAGGGCGAAGCGCATCAACTGCGGGAACAGCACCAGGCGAAACCGCTGCCAGCGGCTCAGGCCATAGGCGGTCGCGGCTTCCAGTTGGCCGACCGGCACGCTGAGGATCGCGCCACGGAAGTTTTCGGTGAAATACGCGCCATAAATAAACCCCAGGGTGATCACCCCAGCGGTGAACGGGTCGATTTCGAAGTAGTTCCAGCCGAATACTTCGCTCAGGTCGTTGAGCCACAGTTGCAAGCTGTAGAAGATCAGCAGGATCAGCACCAGGTCCGGCACGCTGCGGATCAGCGTGGTGTAGAGCGTCGCCGGCACGCGCAGCCAGTTGGCGCTGGAGAGCTTGGCACCGGCGGCGACCAGGCCCAGGGTGAGGCTCAGGGCCAGCGCCAGGAGCGCCAGCTTGAGCGTCATCCAGGCACCCTGGGCCAGCATCGGGCCGTAGCCTTGCAAGTTGAGGAGTTCGTTCATGGGGGGATCTCTAAAGGAACGACGCCCTTTTGTAGGAGCGAGCTTGCTCGCGAAGAACTCAAGGGCACCGCGTTAAACCGGATTCGCTGCGTTACCGTTTACGACCTTCGCGAGCAAGCTAGCTCCTACAAGGGCTTTGGCCGGTGGGGCTTACTCGTTGTAGATGTCTTGATCACCGAAGTATTTCTTCTGGATCTGCGCGTAGGTGCCGTCTGCCTGTACAGCGGCGATGCCCTTGTTGATCAGCGCACGCAAGTCCTGGTCGTTCTTGCGCAGGCCCATGGCGATGTCCAGGGGCAGGGTCGGGTCCTTGAAGGCCGGGCCGGTCTTGAAGTCGGCGCCTTCAGGCTTGGACAGGAAGTTGAGCTGGGCTTCGAGCTTGTCGGTCAGGGTGGCGTCGAGGCGGCCGTTCTGCAGGTCGGCGTAGTTCTGTTCCTGGGACTGGTATGCCTTGATCTGCGCGCCGAGCTTGGCCAGTTGGGCACGGGCATAGGCTTCTTGCAGCGAGCCTTGCAGCACACCGACTTGCTTGCCTTTCAACGATTCCGGCGTGTCGCCGAACTCGGCGCTTTTACGGGTGATGACCGAGGTCGGGCTGAGGAACAGGCGGTCGGTGAAGTCGATGACTTTCTCGCGCGCCGGGGTCACCGCCATGGACGACATGATCGCGTCGAACTTGCGCGCACGCAGGGCCGGGATCATGCCGTCGAATTCGTTGTGCACCCAGGTGCATTTGACTTCGAGCTTGGCGCAGATGGCGTTGCCCAACTCGATATCGAAACCTTGCAGGCTGCCATCGGCGGCCACGGATTCAAACGGGGGGTACTCGGGGAATACGCCAAAGCGGATTTCTTTCCAATCCTGGGCGTGGGCGGTGGTGGCGCACAGTGGCAACAGCAACGCAGCGAAGAGTGATCGCAGTGGAGTCATGTGTAAGTCCCTATATTTTGTAATTGATGTCAGGGCAGTCAAAAGGTGAATCGAGTCTTTATTGTTTAGTGCAGCTTTGTGGTCATTCGGCTTCTTGTGGGGAGCCCACTTGTTGTGGCGAGCGGGCTTGTCCCGCGTTGGGCTGCGTAGCAGCCCCAAGCCATTCTCCGCGTTTTTACAGACACGACGCGGCGTTTTTATTGGGGCTGCTGCGCAGCCCAACGCGGGGCAAGCCCGCTCGCCACAGAGAATGCTTCATGGTGGTGCGTTTTTTGTGTCGTTTACCCCGTGCTCAAAGCGCAAATTGCGCTGTTAAAACAAGCAATGCAGCGGAATCGGCTGTAGCACCCTATGAATCGGCTTTTCAGTCCTGGAAATCCGGCCTGCCCTGGGCGCAAAGCGGCAGGCCAGAGCGGTCTCAGGCGCGCTTTTTGTGCTGTGCACGAGGTTGTTGGGCCAGGCGCGCGAACAGGTCTTTCGGGTCGGCCAGGTCGGGTACCAGTTCCAGCTCGCTGCCGACATCCAGCGCCTTGGCGACGTCGAGCACGTAGCGCAGGGCGGAGTAGTCTTCGATGGCAAACCCCACCGAGTCGAACAGGGTGACCTGGCGCGCATTTTCACGGCCGGGCTGCTGGCCGTTGATCACCTGCCACAACTCGGTCACCGGCGAGTCTTCCGGCATGTGCTGGATTTCACCTTCGATGCGGCTTTGCGGTTCGTATTCGACGATCACCCGGGCGCGCTCGACGATGCGTCGGTCCAGCTCAGTCTTGCCTGGGCAGTCGCCGCCCACGGCATTAAGGTGCATGCCGGGTTCGATCATCTCGTCGGTGAGGATGGTGGCGTAGGCTTTGTCGGCGGTGACGGTGGTGACGATATCCGCACCTTTGACGGCCTCGGCCACGCTGCCGGCCAGGATCACCTTGATTGCCGGGAACGCCTTGAGGTTGGTGGCCAGCTTGGCGGTGGCCCTGGCGTCGATGTCGAACAGGCGGATCTCGTTGATGCCGAGCATCGCGTGGAAGGCCAGGGCCTGGAATTCGCTCTGGGAGCCGTTGCCGATCAACGCCATGCTGCGGCTGTTGTCGCGGGCCAGGTAGCGGGCCACCAGGGCTGAGGTGGCGGCGGTACGAATCGCGGTGGTCAGGGTCATCTCCGCCAGCAGCACCGGTTTACCGGTGTCCACGTCGCCCAGGGCTCCAAAGGCCATCACGGTAAGCATGCCGGCCAGGGTGTTCTTCGGGTGGCCGTTGACGTATTTGAAGGCGTACAGCGAGGCGTCGGACACCGGCATCAACTCGATCACGCCATCTGGCGAGTGGTTGGCCAGGCGTGCGCATTTCTCGAAGTCCTGCCAGCGCAGGTAGTCGGCGCGGATGTACTCGGCCATCTCGGTGATGCAGGTTTGCAGGCCTTTTTGCGAAACCAGGTAGCTGAGGTCGTTGACGTCGATATAACGGGTCATGGCAAGACTCCTTATTGAAATGAGGGACGGGCGGGCAGATGCACTTCTGCCAGCATGCAGCGGGCACTGCCGCCGCCGATGCGTTCGATGTTGTCGATGTTCACCACCACCGGCCGTGTGTGGCGCTCCACATGCTGGCGCTGGGCCGGTTGCAGCGCGCTCCAGGCACTGGCAGACATCACCAGCAGCGGCTGGCCGTCGCGGTCGTGGACTTCGAGCATGTTGCCGGCGAATGCCTCGAGCTGGTCGAAGTCGAGGCCGAGGATGTCTTTGCCGGTGTCGCGCAGCGAGCGTTCCAGGGCCTGGCGTTCGTTGGCATCGGGCAGCGCTTGCAGGCACACCACCGCGAGGTCGCGGCCGACACTCATCATCACGTTGCTGTGGTAGATCGGCGCATGGTGCCGGTCGACGGCGTGGAACACGCAGAGTTGATAGTCGAGACGTTCGGCGAACTGGCGCAGGGCGGCGTGGTGGGTGCGCCCGGAATGGCAGGCGTAGCTGATACGGTGCTGACGGTCGAGCACCATGCTGCCGGTGCCTTCGAGGAAGATGTTTTGTTGTTCGAGGTGGCTGAGGTCGATGGTGTCCTTGATCGCAAAGCGCTGCTCCAGCACTTGCAGCACACCCTTGTTGCGCTCCAGTCGGCGGTTCTGGCCTTCCATCGGGTACAGCACCAGGCTGCCATCGGCGTGGCTGCTCCACCAGTTATTGGGAAAGATCGAGTCGGGGGTGTGGGGCGCCGGGGTGTCCTGCACCACCAGTACTTCCACGCCGTGCTGGCGCAGGGTGTCGACGTAGCCGTCGAACTCTTCCAGCGCTTTCTGCTGTGCACCGAGCGGGTCGAGGGGCGCACGTTGGAAGCGGTTGTTGATCGCGGTGTCCGGGTTGAAGGCAAAGCGCGCCGGGCGAATCATCAGGACGGTGTTGGTGGTTTGCATGGGTGCACGAATCCATGGGGTGAGCTGTGGGGCTATTTTGTGGCTTGTGCGGTATGAATCCCGGCTGAAACAACGGGGCGGCTCAGCCGGGAAAGCTGAAAAGGGGGGTAGGGCAGCCGAATCGGCTGCCGGGGGGTGGAATGCGGTCAAAATGTGGGAGTGGGCGGTGCGACGATTCGACTGGCCCCCGATAGCAATCTTTCGGTTACAGGTTATCTGACTGGCACACCGCTATCAGGGGCAAGGCCCCTCCCACATTGGTACAGTGGCGACTGTTATAACGCCGTCAGCCAGGAGGAACCATGTCTACCGTCGTTCGTCTCGCCCAATCCGCCGATGCCGAAGGGATCAGCCAGGTCATCCTCGCGGCTTTGCACAGCAGCAATGCGCGGGATTATCCGGTGGAGGTGATTGCGCGGGTGGCCAGCAACTTCACGCCGGATGCGGTGCTGGACCTGCTCAAGCGCCGTGTGGTGCTGGTGGCGGTGCAGGACTCGGTGATCGTCGCCACGGCGGCCTTGGATGGAAATGTGGTGCGCTCGGTGTTCGTCAACCCGGCACTGCACGGGCAGGGCATTGGTCGGCTGCTGATGATTGAAATCGAACTGCGCGCGCGGGACGCGGGGGTGACGACGCTGAGTGTGCCGTCCTCGCTGACCGCCGAGCCGTTCTACACCAAGCTGGGCTTTCACACGGTACGCGATGTCTACCACGGCAATGAGCGCACGTTGGTGATGGAAAAGGCGCTGTTGTCGCGCCATCCCATCGGGCCATATCGCGACCGCCAGCATCGGGCGCAGGTGGTGGCGTTATGGCAGGAGGCGTTTGGTTATGACACGGCGCATAACCTGCCGACCTTGGCGATCGATAAGAAACTGGCGGTCAATGACGGGCTGTTTTTCGTGGCGACGGACAAAAAAACCGTGATCGGGACGATTCTTGCCGGCTACGACGGCCATCGCGGCTGGCTGTACTCGGTGGCCGTGCACGCCGACTATCGGCGTCATGGCCTGGGTTCCTCGCTGGTGCGGCATGCGGAACAGGCACTGACGGCCCTGGGCTGCATGAAGATCAACCTGCAGATCACCAGTGGCAATGATGCGGTGGCGGGGTTTTACGAGGCGCTGGGGTATGGGGTGGAGCCGAGGATCAGCATGGGCAAGAAGATTGTCGAGAATATCCCGAAGGATTCTTGAATACACTGGAGAGCAAATGTGGGAGGGGGCTTGCCCCCGATGGCGGAGTGTCAGCCCGTACAGTTTTAACTGATGCACCGCCATCGGGGGCAAGCCCCCTCCCACAGGGTATTGCAGTGTTGCTGGCTTAGACTTTTACGATCCAACCCTCTGGCGCTTCGACGTCGCCGGTCTGCACACCAGTCAGCTCTTTGTAGAGCTTCTGGGTGATCGGGCCGACTTCGGTCTCGCTGTAGAACACGTGCAGCTTGCCGTTGTACTGGATACCGCCGATCGGCGAGATCACGGCGGCAGTCCCGCAGGCGCCGGCTTCCTTGAAGTCCGACAGTTTGTCGATGAACACTTCGCCCTCGATCACTTCCAGGCCCAGGCGGGTCTTGGCCAGTTCGATCAGCGACAGGCGGGTGATGCCTGGCAGCACCGAAGGCGACTTCGGTGTGATGAACTTGTTGTCGTGGGTGATCCCGAAGAAGTTGGCCGAGCCGACTTCCTCGATTTTCGAGTGGGTCATCGGGTCCAGGTAGATCGCGTCGGCAAAACCGGATTTCTTCGCTTCCGAGCCCGGCATCAGGCTGGCGGCGTAGTTGCCACCGACCTTGGCGGCCCCGGTGCCCTGTGGCGCGGCGCGGTCGAAGGTGGAGATCTGGAAGTTGTGCGGCACCAGGCCGCCCTTGAAGTAGGCGCCGACCGGGATGCAGAACACCGAGAAGATGAACTCCGGCGCGGTACGCACGCCGATGTTGTCACCGGTACCGATCACGAACGGGCGCAGGTACAGCGCGCCGCCGCTGCCGTACGGCGGGATGAACCGCTCGTTGGCCTTGACCACTTGTTTGCACGCGTCGATGAACGCGTCGGTCGGGACGTGCGGCATCAGCAGGCGCGCGCAACTGCGCTGCATGCGCGCGGCGTTCTGGTCCGGACGGAACAGGTTGATCGAGCCGTCCTTGCAGCGGTAGGCCTTGAGGCCTTCGAAGCACTGCTGACCGTAGTGCAGGGCCGTGGAGCCCTCGCTGATGTGCAGCACGTTGTCGTCGGTCAGGGTGCCGGCTTGCCATTCGCCGTTTTTCCAGACCTGGAGAAACCGCTTGTCGGTCTTGATGTAGTCAAAACCCAGCTTGTCCCAATTGATGCTTTCGTTACCCATGACACCCTCTATCTTTGGTCAAGTCGGTTTTTTTCTGAATGGGCGCAACAATACTGCATTCTTGGCTTGTGTGGGAGCCACTGGGTGGACGCCTTCAGCCTCTGTATTGACCGATCCACCGCTATCGGGGGCAAGCCCCCTCCCACATTTGGCATGCATTCCCCTGTGGGAGGGGCTTGCCCCCGATGGCCTCACTGCGGTTTTACAGGTGCAACGCGTGGCCCAATGCCCGCAGTGCCGCTTCCTGCACCGCCTCACCGAGCGTCGGATGGGCATGGATAGTGCCCGCCACGTCTTCCAGGCGCGCGCCCATTTCCAGGCTCACGCCGAACGCGGCGGACAGCTCGGACACGCCGGCACCGACCGCTTGCCAGCCGACAATCAGATGATTGTCCCGTCGTGCCACCACCCGCACGAAGCCGGTTTTCGACTCCAGGGTCATCGCGCGGCCGTTGGCGGCAAACGGGAAACTCGACACGATGCAGTCCAGGCCGGCGGCCTTGGCTTCATCGGGCGTCTTGCCGACCACCACCAGTTCCGGGTCGGTAAAGCACACCGCCGGGATCGCCGCCGGGTTGAATTCGCGGTGTTGACCGCTGATCAGTTCCGCGACCATCTCGCCCTGGGCCATGGCCCGGTGCGCCAGCATCGGCTCGCCGCTCAGGTCGCCGATCGCCCACACATTGTGCATGCTGGTCTGGCAACGGTTGTTGATCCTGATCGCCGCGCCATTCATCTCCAGGTCCAGCGCCTCGAGGTTCCAACCCTGGGTATTGGGTTTGCGACCGACGGCGACCAATACCTGGTCGGTCACCAGTGACAAGGTGTCGCCATTCGGGTCGCGCACTTGCAGGTGGTTGTGTTCGAAGCCGGTGACGCTGTGCTTGAGGTAGAGCTTCACTCCCAGTTGCTTGAGGGACTCAGCCACCGGTTGGGTCAGTTCGGCGTCATAGGCGGGCAGGATGCGCTCCTGCGCCTCCACCACGCTGACTTCGGCGCCGAGCTTGCGGTAGGCAATGCCCAGCTCCAGGCCGATATAGCCACCGCCCACCACAATAAGGCGCTTGGGCACGCGGGTCGGCGCCAGGGCTTCGGTGGAGGAGATGATCGGCCCGCCAATCGGCAGCATCGGCAGGTTGACGCTTTTCGAGCCGGTGGCCAGCAACAGGTGTTCGCACTGGATACGCTGGTCGCCGACGTCGACGGTCTTGCCGTCCACCACCTTGGCCCAGCCGTGGATCACCTGCACCTTGTGTTTCTTCAGCAGCGCGGCAACGCCAGTGGTCAGGCGATCGACAATGCCGTCTTTCCATTCCACGCTTTTGCGGATGTCCAGGGTCGGCACATCCACTTCGATGCCCAACTGGGAACCCTGGCTGTGGTGGATGGTTTGCTGGAATTGTTCGGCCACATGGATCAGGGCCTTGGACGGAATGCAGCCGATATTCAGGCAAGTACCGCCCAATGCCTGGCCTTCGACCAGAATGGTCGGGATGCCCAACTGGCCGGCGCGAATGGCGGCCACATAACCGCCGGGGCCGCCGCCGATAATCAGTAGGGTGGTATGCAGTGTTTGAGTCATGCCCTTACTCCAGGAACAGGCTGGCGGGTTGTTCGAGCAAGCCGCGAATGGCCTGGATGAATTGTGCCGCGTCCATGCCATCGACCACTCGGTGATCGAAGGAGCTGGAGAGGTTCATCATCTTGCGGATCACGATTTGGCCCTTGATCACCATCGGCCGTTCGACGATGCGGTTGACGCCGACGATGGCCACTTCCGGCAGGTTCAGCACCGGGGTGCTGACGATACCGCCCAAGGCACCCAGGCTGGTCAGGGTAATGGTCGACCCCGACAGTTCGTCGCGGCTGGCCTTGCCATTGCGCGCGGCGGTGGCCAGGCGCGCGATTTCCTCGGCATTGCCCCACAGGCTGCGCGCCTCGGCGTGACGCACCACCGGCACCATCAGCCCCACATCGCTCTGCGTCGCGACGCCCACGTGTACGGCGCCAAGGCGGGTGATGACCTGGGCTTCGTCGTCGTACCGCGCATTGATCTGCGGGAACTCCCGCAATGCCACGACCATGGCGCGCACGATGAATGGCAGCAGGGTCAGCTTGCCGCGTGTCGCACCGTGCTTCTCATTGAGGTGTACACGCAATTCGTCCAGGGCGGTGACGTCGATCTCTTCCACATAGCTGAAATGCGCGGCGCGGCGGGTGGCATCCTGCATGCGCTGGGCGATCTTGCGGCGCATGCCGATCACCGGGATCTGTTCTTCGTCGTTGCGTTCGGCGTAGGGGTTGGCGGCAGCGGACGCTTTCAGCGAACCCTGCAGCAAGTAGGCGTCCAGGTCTTCGTGCAGGATCCGGCCGGCAGGGCCCGTGCCCTGGACCAGGCGCAGCTGGATACCCGCATCCAACGCATGCTTGCGCACGGCGGGGGAGGCCAGTGGGCGTTCATTGGCATCGCGAGCCACGGGGGCGTGTGGCGCCACGGCCGGCTTGGCTGCCGGCTTGCTTTCCACCACCGGGGCCGCCTTGGCTTCAACCACCGGCGCGGCTTTCACCGGTGCCGCGGTGGCCGACGCATCCTTGGTATTGCCTGCGCCTTCCACTTCAATGCTGATCAAGACACTGCCCACGGCCATGACTTCACCCGGCTCGCCGCCGAGGGCAATCACCCTGCCATGGACCGGCGAGGGAATATCCACCATCGCCTTGTCGGTCATCACATCCGCCAGCACCTGGTCTTCGACCACCATATCGCCGACCTTCACATGCCAGGCCGACAGTTCAACTTCCGCAATGCCTTCGCCAATGTCCGGCATCTTGATAACGTGCGTGCCCATTCAGACCTCCATGACCCGTTTCAACGCCGCGCCCACTCGGGACGGACCTGGGAAATACGCCCATTCCTGCGCGTGCGGGTAGGGGGTGTCCCAACCGGTGACGCGTTCGATCGGCGCTTCCAGGTGGTGGAAGCAATGTTCCTGCACCAGCGCCACCAATTCGGCGCCGAAGCCGCAGGTACGGGTGGCTTCATGCACCACCACGCAACGGCCGGTCTTTTTCACCGACTTGACGATGGTTTCCAGGTCCAGCGGCCACAGGCTGCGCAGGTCGATGACCTCGGCGTCGATGCCGGTCTCCTCGGCGGCGACTTGCGACACATACACGGTGGTGCCGTAGGTCAGCACGGTCACGGCCGAGCCTGGGCGCACGATGGCGGCCACATCCAGCGGCACGGTGTAGTAACCGTCCGGCACTTGTGCCTGCGGGTGTTTCGACCACGGCGTGACCGGGCGGTCGTGGTGGCCATCGAACGGGCCGTTGTACAGGCGCTTGGGCTCCAGGAAGATCACCGGGTCATCGTTTTCGATCGAGGCAATCAGCAGGCCCTTGGCGTCATACGGGTTGGACGGCATCACCGTGCGCAGGCCGCAGACCTGGGTGAACACCGCTTCGATGCTCTGGCTGTGGGTCTGGCCGCCGTAGATACCGCCGCCGCAGGGCATGCGCATGGTCAGCGGTGCGGTGAACTGGCCGGCCGAGCGATAACGCAGGCGCGCGGCTTCCGAGATGATCTGGTCGGTGGCGGGGTAGACGTAGTCGGCGAACTGGATTTCTGCCACCGGGCGCAGGCCGTAGGCACCCATGCCCACCGCCACGCCGATAATGCCGCTTTCCGAGATCGGTGCGTCGAACACCCGCGAACTGCCGTATTTGCTCTGCAGGCCTTCGGTGCAACGGAACACGCCGCCGAAATAACCGACGTCCTGGCCGAATACCACCACGTTATCGTCACGCTCAAGCATCACATCCATGGCCGAGCGCAGGGCCTGGATCATGGTCATGGTGGTGGTGGTCATGGCGGTTTCCAATTCGATGCTGTTGTTGTGATCGTTCATGTCAGACCCCCAGCTCTTGACGCTGGCGCTTCAAGTGCTCCGGCATCTCTTTATAGACGTCTTCGAACATGGTCGAGGCGCTCGGAATCTGGCCACCGGCGAGGGTGCCGTACTGTTCGGCTTCTTTCTGCGCGGCGATCACCTCGGCTTCAAGTTCGGCACTGACCGCCGCGTGTTCCTCTTCGGACCACTGGCCAATCTTGATCAGGTGCTGCTTGAGGCGGGCAATCGGGTCACCCAGGGGGAAGTGGCTCCAGTCGTCGGCAGGGCGGTACTTGGACGGATCATCCGACGTGGAATGCGGGCCGGCGCGATAGGTAACCCATTCGATCAGGGTTGGCCCGAGGTTGCGGCGCGCACGCTCGGCAGCCCAGGCGGAGGCGGCATACACCGCGATAAAGTCGTTGCCATCCACGCGCAGGGAGGCGATGCCGCAACCGACGCCGCGTCCGGCGAAGGTGGTGGCTTCACCGCCGGCAATCGCCTGGAAGGTGGAGATCGCCCACTGGTTGTTGACCACGTTGAGAATCACCGGCGCGCGGTACACGTGGGCGAAGGTGAGCGCGGTGTGGAAGTCCGATTCGGCGGTGGCGCCGTCTCCGATCCAGGCGGAGGCGATCTTGGTATCGCCCTTGATTGCCGAGGCCATGCCCCAGCCCACGCCCTGTACGAATTGGGTGGCGAGGTTACCGGAAATAGTGAAGAAACCTGCGTCCTTGACCGAGTACATGATCGGCAGTTGGCGGCCCTTGAGCGGATCGCGCTCGTTGGACAGCAGTTGGCAGATCAGGTCCACCAGCGGTACGTCGCGGGCCATCAGGATGCTTTGCTGGCGGTAGGTGGGGAAGCACATGTCGTCGATGTTCAAGGCCAGGGCCTGGGCGCTGCCGATGGCTTCTTCGCCGAGGCTCTGCATGTAGAACGACATTTTCTTCTGACGCTGGGCGACCACCATGCGGTTGTCGAAGATCCGCGTCTTGAGCATGGCGCGCATGCCGCGCCGAAGGACCTCGACAGGCACCCCTTCGGCCCATGGGCCCAGGGCCTGGCCCTGGTCGTCGAGCACGCGGATCAGGCCCTTGGCCAGGTCGGCGGTGTCGGCGGGTTCTACGTCGATGGCGGGTTTGCGCACCAGGCCGGCGTCGGTCAGGCGCAGGTAGGTAAAGTCGGTCTTGCAGCCTGGGCGGCCCGAGGGTTCGGGAACGTGCAGGCGCAGTGGTGCATACGGCTGGTTCATGGCTTTCTACGCTCGATCTTGTGAATTTCTTGTAGTGGGCGCGCTAGCTGACAGTCAGTCTTCGGGTAGAAGAAATCTTGTCCTACAACAATCATAGGCTCGGCGTAGAAGAATATTTATCTCTGTTTCGTTGCGCTCCGGCTCATTTGCGGATAAAAAAACTGCATAAACATAATAAACAGGTGATTTTGTCTCATGCGCAAACTGGACCGTACCGATATCGGCATTCTCAACGCCCTGCAGGAGAATGCGCGCATCACCAACGCCGACCTCGCCCGTTCGGTCAACCTGTCACCCACGCCGTGCTTCAACCGGGTCAAGGCGATGGAGGAACTGGGCCTGATCCGTGACCAGGTCACCCTGCTGGATGCCGATTTGCTGGGGCTGCACGTGAACGTGTTTATCCACGTCAGCCTGGAAAAACAGAACGAGATGGCCTTGCAGCAATTCGAAGGGGCGATTTCCGACCGGCCCGAGGTGATGGAGTGCTATTTGATGGCCGGTGACCCCGACTATTTGATCCGCGTGCTGGTGCCAACGATCCAGTCACTGGAGCGCTTCATGATGGACTTCCTGACCAAAGTGCCGGGGGTGGCGAATATTCGCTCAAGCTTTGCGCTCAAACAGGTGCGTTACAAGACCGCGTTGCCACTGCCACCGGATGGGTTGATGGTCTGATACCAACAGGTGATAAGACTCACCACTTTGATAGTTAGCTAGATAACTAAAGTAGTTGTTTTATTATTTCCAGCTATAAATAAAAAATTGCTTAATCAGTCACGTATTTTTCACATCCGTTTCAACACATTAGCACCCATCAGGCCGTGAAGTCCGCGGCCCAGGAAAGGGGTGAGCCGCGATGTCCATGAGAGCCTTGAAGTTGAACTTTCGTACCACGTTATGTTTTGGCGTGGTGTGCCTTCTACTGTTGATACAAGGGGCCATGACGCTGATAAAAGTCGACAAAGTTTATTCGTCGACTGTCGATATAGAAACTAACTGGCTGCCCAGTATTCGCCTGGGCGGTGAGATAGATGCGGCGTTTTACAAGCTGCGTCTTGATCTGCGTCGTTTTGCCATGGAAAGCGACCACCAGGACCCCGCGTCCCTTGAGAAACTCAAAAGCATTCGTGCCGCCGCGCTTGAAGTTGCCGAGCGCTATGCACCGTTAGTGTCGGGCCCCGAGGAAGAAGCCAAGTACAAGCAGGCAATGAGCGGGATCAAGAACTACGTCCAGAAAACCGATGAGTTTCTTGCGCAAGTCTCCACCTTGTCCCCTGAGCAGATGTCGACTTACTTGCGTGACGTCAACGGGCCTATTGCGCTTGAAGTGCAACGCTCCATCAGCGAACTGATCGAGTTGAATGCCCGCGGCTCCAGCCAGGCGGTGCAAGTTGCCTCCGGTGAGTATCAAGCTGCGCGTCTGTTTACCTGGCTACTGATGATCGGCTCAGTGCTGCTCACCCTCGTGGTTGCGCGTTTGTTTACCCGCAGCATTATCATGCCGGTACGTGAATTGTTGGTGTCGACCGGCAAAATTGCCGACGGCGATTTGCGTGTCGCCATCGCCGTCAACGGCAATGACGAGTTGACCGAGTTACAACGCTCGACCGCGTCCATGCAAATGAACCTGAAAAGCACCTTGCAGCATATTTCTGAGGCGTCCGGGCAGTTGGCCTCGGCTGCGGAAGAGATGAGCGCCATTACCCGCGAGTCCAGTGCAGGGATTGAACGCCAAAGCATGGAGACGGATCAGGCGGCCACGGCGGTTAACGAGATGACGGCGGCGGTGGAAGAAGTGGCGCGCAATGCGGTTTCGGCTTCCCAGTCGACGCAAGACTCCCAGCGCTCGGCCAAAGTTGGCCATGAGCGGGTGACGCAAACCATCGCCTCGATCGAGAAACTCAGCGCCACGGTGCAGCAGACCGGTATCGAAGTCGAAGGGTTGGCCAAGCAGGCGCAGGACATCGCCCGGGTGGTTGAAGTCATTCGCTCGATTGCCGAGCAAACCAACCTGCTGGCCTTGAACGCGGCCATTGAAGCCGCCAGGGCAGGGGAGCAGGGGCGGGGCTTTGCGGTGGTGGCCGACGAAGTGCGGGCACTGGCCCATAGAACGCAAACCTCGACCCAGGAAATCGAGCAGATGATTGCGAAAATCCAGACGTGCTCCAGTGACGCGGTGTCTTCCATGGCCCTCAACCGCAACGAAGCGCTGGACTCGTTGAAGATCGCCCATGAAGCGGGCCTGGCCATTACTCAGATCACCGAGGCCATCACGGATATCAATGACCGTAACCTGTTGATTGCGACCGCCTCCGAGGAGCAGGCCCACGTGGCCCGGTCCGTGGACCAGAACCTGATCAGTATTCGCGATCTTTCCATCCAGAGTTCGTCGGCGGCCGGTCAGACCTCGATCGCCAGCCAAGAGCTGTCGAGGCTGGCGGTGGACCTCAAGCAGATCGTGTCGAAATTTGCCGTAGCCTGATCACACCTGCGAAATACCCCCGG
The DNA here is from genome assembly GCF_057808775.1 of Pseudomonas sp. FG86. Lineage (NCBI taxonomy): Bacteria > Pseudomonadati > Pseudomonadota > Gammaproteobacteria > Pseudomonadales > Pseudomonadaceae > Pseudomonas > Pseudomonas sp. FG86. The sequence goes on from NZ_JBMDIS010000050.1 coordinate 38,306, forward strand.
AGCATGCAACGGCATGGACGCCACGCAGGATGGCTTTAGAGCTGATTCAACGGAATCTTCAGGTACACCACCCCATTCCCCTCCGCTGGCGGCATATTGCCCGCTCGCACATTCACCTGGATCGCCGGCAACAACAGCGTGGGCATCCCAAGGCCCGCATCGCGCTGGGTACGCATCGCCACAAACGCCGCTTCGTCCACCCCGTCATGCACATGAATATTCCCCGCGCGCTGCTCGGCCACGGTGGTCAGGCATTGGGCCGCGCGGCCCTCGGGCGGGTAGTCATGGCACACGTACAGCCGGGTCTGGGGTGGGAAGGCCAGGAGTTTGCGCATCGACGCATACAACTGGCGCGCATCGCCGCCGGGGAAGTCACAGCGGGCGGTGCCGACATCCGGCATGAACAGGGTGTCGCCCACTAGGATCAACTGGTCGTCGATCAGGTAGGCCATGTCCGCTGGCGTATGCCCGGGGACGTGCAGGGCCTGGGCCTTCAGAGAGCCGATATGGAACACCTCATCCGGCGCAAACAGGTGATCGAACTGCGAACCGTCGACGCGAAATTCCGGCTCCAGATTGAACAGGTTCTTGAACACGTCCTGCACCTTGCTGATGCACTGGCCAATGGCGATCTTGCCGCCCAGTATCCGCCGCAAGTACGGCGCGGCAGACAGATGGTCCGCATGGGCGTGGGTCTCCAGCAGCCACTGCACCTGCAGGTGATGTTCGCGCACAAAAGCAATCACCTTATCGGCCTGGGCGGTGTCGGTGCGTCCGGACGCCGGGTCGTAGTTGAGCACCGAGTCGACGATGGCGCAGGCGCTGCCATCGGTTTCATAGACGACGTAGGTGTAGGTCGACGATGCCTCGTCCAGAAAGGCTTGAATCAACGCTGGCATGGCGGCTGTCCCCGGTGAGGAAAAAAGTGATTACAATCAGTTTACATTTACACATAATGTTTTGAGCTTAAGTGAGAGAAAGGACCCGCGGCAAATGGAATCTACTCTGAGTGAAGGCGAAGTCGCCCAGTTGCGCGCGTCGGCGTCCAAGGCGTGTTCCTTGCTCAAGGCCCTGGCCAACGAGGATCGCTTGTTGATCCTGTGCCAGTTGACCCAGGGGGAGCGCAATGTCGGCGAGCTGGAAACCATGACCGGTGTGCGCCAGCCCACGCTGTCACAACAGTTGGGCATCCTGCGCGACGAAGGGCTGGTGTCGACCCGCCGCGAAGGTAAATACATCTTCTACGGCCTGGCCAGCCACGAAGTGATCCAAGTGATGAAGACCTTGTCCGGTCTTTACTGCGGCGCGGTCATGAAAAGCTGGGCGTGAGGCCATACGGCAGCGACCCTTGTGTGCATGACGATAAGAAAGGCGATCGACCATGAATGACCAACACTGGGGACCGACCATCAGTGGCGATATCGTTGTCACCGGCGGTTCGGCAGGCATTGGCCTGCTCAAGGGCCGTGAGTGGCAGACCCGTCTGACCAAGGTGGATTGAATGCTGCTGGCCAGTCTTTTGGGGATGTTGATGGGCCTGGTCATGGGCCTGACCGGTGCCGGTGGTGGCATCCTCGGGGTGCCGGCGTTGGTACTGGGCCTGGGGTTGAGCATGACCCAGGCCGCGCCGGTGTCGTTGCTTGCCGTGGGCGCGGCGGCGGCGGTCGGGGCGATCGATGGGTTGCGCCACGGCCTGGTCCGTTATCGCGCCGCGTTGTTGATCGCCTTGCTCGGTGCGCTGTTTTCACCCTTGGGCGTATTTCTCGCCCACCAAATGCCCGAGCCACTGCTGATGGGCCTGTTCAGTGCGCTGATGGTGCTGGTGGCCTGGCGCATGCTGCAGCGCGAAAAGGTCGAGACCGGCCCGAGTGACCATGGCGCCGCGTCCTGGGGCCAGAAAAACTGCATGCTCGACCAGCAGACCGGGCGCCTGGCCTGGACCGCCAAATGCAGCGCGACCTTGGCCGCGTTGGGCGCGGTGACCGGTGCCGTGTCGGGCCTGCTTGGGGTCGGCGGTGGCTTTCTGATCGTGCCGGCGTTCAAGCAACTGACCGATGTGCAGATGCGTGGCATCGTCGCCACCTCGTTGATGGTGATCAGCCTGATCTCGTTGATCGGTGTGGCGGGCGCCATGCAGGCCGGTGTGAGCATCGAAGCGGTGGGCTGGGTGTTTATCGGCGCGAGCATCGTCGGCATGCTCATCGGCCGGCGCCTGTGTGCGCATATCCCTGCGCGTACCTTGCAAGTGGGGTTCGCCAGCCTGTGTGTCCTGGTGGCCCTCGGCATGTTGGTCAAGGCCGGTCTTACGTCCTAAGTGCCGGGCCTGTCTCCGGGCCCGTCTTACGCCCCATTTGCCGGGCTCCCCCGGCCCGCCCAAAGCACCCACAAATCACGGCCAAGGCAGCGTAGGCCGGGGCCTGGCATCTTTCGATAATCGCCTCCGACATCACGTCCCTGTTGCGGAGCGCACCATGCATAACAATAAGAACCTCCCCCTGCGTCTGTTACCTGCTTTTATTCTCAGCCTCGGGCTCAGCCCGTTCGCCGATGCGGAAATCATGCTGTATGACAAAGACGACACGACCTTTTCCACCGATGGCTACATCAACGCCTTCTACGTCAACAGCAAGGTGGACCGCGCCGGAGACCAATACGATCGGCGCCAGGCGCGGGTGAAGATGGGCTTCTTGCCCAACTACCTGGGCTTCAACATGAGCAAGCAGGCTGACGACCTCAAGCTCGGCGCCCGCGCATCGTTCTGGGTGACCATCAACGACAGCGAAACCAATGGCACCGACACCGCCATCGACGTGCGCCAGTTCTACGGCACCGTGGCCAACCCGGAGTGGGGCGAGGTGCTGATCGGCAAGGATTTCGGCCTGTTCGCGCGCTCCAATATCCTGCTCGATGAGCTGCTCGCGGGCTACGGCCAGGTCAGCGACAGCCTCGGCCTGGTGGATGGCGGCGGGGTGTCGTTCGGCAATATCGGCAGCGGCTACCCGTACCCATTCCCCACCTCGCAGATCACCTACCGCACCCCGGTGATGGATGGCCTACGCATTGCCGTGGGCATCCTCGACCCGGTGGATACCAACGACAGCAGCCCCCAAGGCAAGGCCTACCAGAAGAACCCGCGCACCGAGAGCGAGGTCACCTACCAGTTCGACCTCGGCGGGGCGAAAATCTACAGCTGGCTCAACGGCAGCTACCAGACCTCCGACAACACCGACTCGACCGTGGCGTCCGTCACCTCCAAGGGCCTGGGCTATGGCGTGCAGGCGAAAATGGGCGGCCTGTCCCTGACCGGCTCGGGCTTCCAGGCCAAGGGCATCAACCCGTTCTTCACCAACAATGCCGGCGAGGCGACCCTGCGTAATGTCGACAGCAACGGCTACCTGCTCCAGGGCTCGTACAAGCTGGGCAAGAACCGCCTGGCGTTGTCCTATGGCAAGACCCAGGACGACGGCAACGGCGTGGTGGGCAGCGGCGCGGATTATGAGACCCGGGGCATTGCACTGTTCCACGACGTGAATGCCAACCTGAAGCTGGTGGCCGAGTACAACCAGTTCCAGATCAAGGGGCATGACACCCGCGCGCAGAATGAAGACACCGACACCTTCGCCGTCGGAGCCGTGCTCACCTGGTAACCCCTGCACTGCAATCCAACTGGAGGGGCGGTGCGATACCGTGAAACTTCATCCCATCGCATCCCCCCACCCAGTACCCAAGTAGCATAGGTCCCGCCCCCCGCCCTTCGTACACTCATGCCTCAGAGGGGGAACCAACGATGCACAACAGTGAAGGCGTAGTCAGTGCCATGTCCCAGGCGATCGATGCCAGGCAGGCCGCCGAGGAATTGGCCGAGCAACTGCTGCATCCATACCTGGGCTTCGTGCTGTTTTTCTGCTCAGCCTCCTACGATCTACAGGCCCTGGGCCAGGCCCTGCAACAGTGCTTCGGCAGCGTACGGGTGGTGGGCTGCACCAGTGCCGGCGAGATCACGCCTGAAGGCTATGGCCGTAATTGCGTCACGGCAATAGGCTTTAACCACGCGCACTTTTCCATCGCCACCGAATTGATCGACCAGGTGGAACACTTCAGCCTGATCGACGCCCAGCAGATGGTCGAACGTCTCGTGGGCGGCTGTCGCAGCAACACCCTGGCGCCGATCAAGGGCAATACCTTCGCCCTGACCTTGCTCGATGGTTTGTCCAGTCGTGAAGAAATGGTGCTCGCCGCCCTCAGTGCCGCGCTTGGCGACATTCCGCACTTCGGCGGTTCGGCCGGTGACGACAACTTCCTCACCCACACTCACGTGTACTTCAACGGCGCCTTCCACAGTGGTGCGGCGGTGGTGGTGCTGGTCAATACCTGGCTGGATTTCGAGGTCTTCACCACTCACCACATTCTGCCGCGCAGCGAAAAGCTGGTGGTGACCGGCGCCGACAGCCCGTCGCGCCGCGTCTTCGAACTCAACGCCGAACCCGCCGCCGAAGAATACGCGCGGCATATCGGCGTGGCCGTGGCCGACCTCGACCACCGTATCTTCGCTGCCCACCCGCTGGCGGTGCGTATCCATGACCAGTACTACGTGCGGGCGATCCAGCAGGTGCATGACGACCTGAGCCTGAGTTTCTACTGTGCGGTGGAAAACGGCATCGTGCTCACCGTGATGAAGCCGGGGCCGATCCTGCCGAACCTGGAAAACCTGTTCGACGGCCTGCAATCGCGTCTTGGCGACTTGCTGCTGACCATTGGTTGCGACTGCTTCCTGCGGCGCCTGGAGCTGGAAGACAGCGACAACCTCGAACAAATCGGCTGCTTTCTGCGTGACCATCGGGTGATGGGGTTCAACACCTACGGAGAACAGTTCAATGGCATGCATATCAACCAAACCTTCACCGGCGTCGCCATTGCCCGAGGTCGAGCTCCTGGATCGCACTGAACTGTTGGCCGAGGTGGCGCGACTGCGCCAGGACAACCACAAGCTGGCGCGGATCAATGCGGCGTTGATCGAGCGTATCGAGTCCGGCGTGACCCAGGGCAATGACCCGTACACCACCTTCCAGCATTCGGTGGTGCTGGCCGAACAAGTGCGCGAGCGCACCGACGCACTGAACCAGGCGATGGCCGAACTGCGCGCCAGCAACCATTTGTTGATCAACGCCCGGCTGCGCGCCGAAACGCTGCGGCGGGAACAGGCCGCCGCGCAAAAAGCCCAGGAAAGCGAGCGCTGGATTCGCCTGATCACCGACCATGTGCCGGCCCTGATCGGCTACCTGAATGCCGACCTGGTGTATGAGTTCACCAACAAAGTCTACGAAGAATGGTACTGCTGGCCACGGGGCATGATGCTCGGGCAGAGCCTGCGCGAAGTGCACAGCGAACAGCACTGCCAGCGCCTGGATGCGTATGTCGCTCGCGCGCTGGCGGGGGAGAGCGTGACCTTCGAATTCGCTGAAACCAATATCAAGAACCAGGAGCGCTACATGCTGCGCTCCTACGTGCCCAACCGCCTGGCCAATGGCGAAGTGGTGGGGATTTTCGTGCTGATCCGCGACATCACCGAACGCCGCCGCACCGCCGAAGCCTTGCATCAGGCTTACCTGCATCTGGAGCAGCGCGTCGCCCAGCGCACCTCGGAGCTGACCTCGCTCAACGACCAACTGCTGCGCGAGATCGACGAGCGCCGCCGGGTGGAGTCACGCCTGCGTGAAGCCAAGCTGGAGGCGGAACAGGCCAACCTGTCGAAAACCAAATTCCTCGCCGCCGTCAGCCACGACCTGCTGCAACCGCTGAACGCCGCGCGGCTGTTCACCGGTGCCTTGCTCGAACGCCGCGAGCCCCAGGCCAATGAAACCCTGGTGCGCAACGTGAGCAATTCCCTGGAAGACGTGGAAAACCTGCTGGGTACCCTGGTGGATATCTCCAAGCTGGACGCCGGGGTGATCAAGGCCGATATCGCCCCGTTTGCCTTGAGCGAGTTGCTCGACAACCTGGCTGTGGAATACACCGAACTGGCCCGCAGCGAAGGTTTGGCGTTGCACTTTATCGGCTGTTCGGCGCTGGTGCGCAGCGATATCCAGCTGCTTGCGCGTATCCTGCGCAACCTGTTGAGCAATGCGATTCGCTACACCTATCAGGGGCGCATCGTGCTCGGTTGCCGGCGTCAGCACCAGCGTTTGTCGATCCAGGTGTGGGACAGCGGCATGGGCATTGCCGAGGAGCGCCTGGAGGAGATTTTCCAGGAGTTCAAGCGCGGTGATGTGCAGCGGCGCGATCAGGACCGCGGGTTGGGCCTGGGGCTGGCGATCGTGGAGAAGATCGCCGGGATACTCGGCCATCGCATCACCGTCAAATCCTGGCCGGGCAAGGGCTCGATGTTCTCGGTGGAGGTGCCGTTAAGCGCCACTGCTCCGCGTTCATTGCCCATGCCGGCGATGACCGAGCCGATGCTCGAACGCCTGCAAGGCGCGCGGGTGTGGGTGCTGGATAACGATGCGGCCATTTGCGCGGGCATGCGCACCTTGCTCGAAGGCTGGGGGTGCAGCGTGATCACCGCACTGTCGGAGCAGGACCTGGCGCGCCAGGTGGATAACTACCATGCCGAGGCGGACCTGTTGATCGCCGACTACCACCTGGACGATGAGCAGAACGGTGTCGACGCCGTGGCACGCATCAACGCCCGGCGCGCCAGCCCGATCCCGGCGATGATGATCACCGCCAACTACAACAACGAGCTGAAGCTACAGATCCGCGAACTGGGGCACACCTTGATGCATAAGCCGGTGCGGCCGATGAAGCTCAAGACTGCCATGAGCCACCTGCTCGGCAAGTGAACCCCGAAACCCCATCAAATGCAGATCAAAATGTGGGAGGGGGCAAGCCCCCTGGTGTTGTGTCAGGAAGCTCAGGAGTACGAGGCCGGTGCGGGCCACCTGCCCGGCAAGCGAACCCCGAAATCCCATCAAATGCAGATCAACCTGTGGGAGGGGGCTTGCCCCCGATAGCGGTGTGTCAGTCAACTTTTATGTCACTGACCCACTGCCATCGGGGGCAAGCCCCCTCCCACCTTTGATTGGTGTTGTGTCAGGAAGATCAGTGGTGTGGGTACGAGGCCGGTGCGGGCTACCTGCTCGGCAAGTGAACCCCGAAACCCATCAAATGCAGATCAACCTGTGGGAGGGGGCTTGCCCCCGATAGCGGTGTGT
>NZ_JBMDIS010000051.1:0-45041 GCF_057808775.1 Pseudomonas sp. FG86
CCCAATCAATCGGAATGCGGAGTATCAGGCACTCCTCAGCGGCTGGTTCTGGGGCCGCTTCGCAGCCCAACGCGGGGCAAGCCCGCTCGCCACAGGGGGGATTTGTCTGGGGCTGAAAAGTGGGGCAGATACCCATGGTCATCGGGGCACGCGCCCTCCCACATTTGATCTCTGGCGCCTGATAGACTCTCCACACTTTCCCCGCCCACGAGCCGCTCCCATGCTCCACGTGCTATTCAGCGTTTACCTGAAGATGCTGGTGCTCTACAGCCCGTTCTTCGTACTGTCCTGCTTTATCAGCCTGACCCGTGGCTACTCCAGCAAGGAGCGGCGGCGCCTGGCCTGGAAAGTGGCGCTGGCGACCCTGATCTCAAGCGTGCTGCTCTACCTGTTCGGCCGGGTGATTTTCAGTGTGTTCGGCATCACCGTGGATGCGTTCCGCATCGGCGCCGGCAGTGTGCTGTTTATCTCCGCCCTGGGGATGGCCCAGGGCAAGTCGGCGGTACAGACCGACAACGTGCAACAGGACGTCACCATTGTGCCGCTGACGATCCCGCTCACGGTCGGCCCCGGCACTATCGGTGCGCTGCTGGTGATGGGCGTCAGTCAGCCCCATTGGGATGACAAGATCTCCGCCATCCTCAGCATCGCCCTGGCCAGCCTCACAGTGGGCGTGGTGCTGTACCTGTCCAACCGTATCGAACGCATTCTCGGCGACCAGGGCTTACAGATTGTCAGCCGGTTGATGGGGTTGTTCGTGTGCGCCCTCGCTGCGCAAATCATCTTTACCGGCGTGCGCGGTTACCTGGTGCCCTAGATCCGGTACTTGGCGATTGCCAGCTGGACCTTGTCGCCCGCACTCTCACGCATCAATTGGATGGTTTTTTCGTTGACCACCGAGGTATTCAGCACCAGGCAGGTTTGCCCGCTGAAAGCCTCGAACGACGAGCTGTCCCACTCCAGAAACGGCAAGCCCACCTGCTTGCTCACGCCCTGGCTGCTGTAGGTCACCAGTACCATCATCACTTCGCCGTCGCGCTCGGCGCAGGATGCCAGGCCAAAATCACCGCCCTGGCGTACGGTGCTGTTGCGCTTGAACAGCTCGAAAGAAGCCGGCTGTTGCTTCAAGGCTTCCAACGCATCGGCCGCCAACTTCGGCAGCGCCTCCAGCCAGGGTCCGCTCAGGGATGTCGACGCCAGCATGGCAGCAATGATATTCAACGCCGCCAGTTGCACCGTCAGGCCCTTGCCAGAGCTTGAGACCCGCTCGAAGCGACTGCGCACCGGCAGCCAGCCCAGGCTGACCATGACCTTGATGAATTCGTCGTACCACTGCTCGGTACCCCGGTGGACCTTCAACACATCGCTCACGTAGCTGCTGGCCAGCAGATAGCTTTTGCGAATGTACTCGCGGTTCAGGCCGCTCAGGCCATCGGCAAATGAAATCACGCCGTTGTTCACCACCGCCGCATTGCAGTCATCCTCGACGTCGATCTTGACCGGCTGCGCCCCAGGCGCCCCAGGCAGTTTGTACGCGGCGATCAACTTGCGCCGTTTGGTGTGATTGATCCTTCTGTGATGTCGCTCCATTTTCCAGTTCTCCACAAGCACCCCACATAGGGCGTGTGACCACACTAGTCCAGGGGCTGGCGGGTTTTCCAGACGACAAACATCGCTTGCGAACACACCGCGAAAAACGCCTCCCAGCGATCGTTGGGCGTATCCCCCGGCCTTCCGGCTTTCATCGACAAAAAAAGAAAAAGCCCCGCATAACGGCAGGTGTTCACCCATCGTCACTCGGAGCTTTCGGGCCACTGCGGGGCCGTTTTCAGGCGACGGGCTTGGCCCCGTACCAGCGCGGCGTGTACACCCACTCACCGCCACCGGCACGTGGGAACGTGCAGGTGGTGGATGAGCCGACCAGCACCATGGTGCGCATGTCCACCTGGTCGGGCGTGAGTTGCCCCAGCGTGGTGACCCGCAGGGTCTGGCCGGGGCGCCCGATATCGCGGCCCAGTACCACCGGCGTGTCGGCCGTGCGGTGCTGCGCGACGATTTCCAGGGCACGCCCCAATTGCCATGGCCGCGCCCGCGAGATCGGGTTGTAGAACGCCAGGGCCAGGTCGGCCTGGGAAGCGAGGTCCAGGCGCTTTTCGATAATCGCCCAAGGCTTGAGGTTATCCGACAGCGACATCACACAGAAATCATGTCCCAACGGTGCGCCTGCCTGGGCAGCCGTGGCCAGGCTGGCGGACACCCCCGGCAGGATTTCCAGGTCGACCTGATGCCACGCCGGGTCACTGGACTCGTGCAACGCCTCGATCACCGCCGCAGCCATGGCGAATACACCAGGGTCGCCGGACGACACCACCACCACCGAACGGCCTTGGGCTGCCAGCTCGAACGCGTGGCGTGCACGCTGCATTTCTTCACGGTTATCAGTGCAGTGCTGCACCTGGTCGTCACGGAAAGGCCCGGCCATGCGCACATAGGTTTCATAGCCCAGCACATCGGTGCAACGCGCCAGCTCGGCCTTCACCGCCGGAACCATCAGTTCGGCCGCGCCAGGGCCCAGGCCGATCACGGCGAGGCGCCCACGCGCGCGGCCAATTTGCGACACATCCAGGGGCTGCTCGGCGACAGTGAGCGTGATCTCTGCGTCTTGCTCCACCTTGGCGAAGCGCAGCGGCACACCCAACTCCAGCGCGGCATCCTGCAACGATGCTTGCGCCATCTGCGTCTCACTGGCCAACAGGCAGGCCAGGGATTGCACGGCGATCCCCGCGTCATGCAACGCCGTGCGCACACGCGCCGCCAACTGCGCACCGGGCTTGCACGTAGCGCAGACGTTCTTCGGATAGATCAGCAATTCATTGGCCGCAGGCGCACGCTCGGTATTGCCCACATGAATCGCCAGGCGCGCCTGCTGATCCTGCGGCAGGTTGGCCTGGTCCAGCCACGGCGCGGCACCTTCGATGCGCACGCTTTCGCCGGCCAGCAGGTCCGAGACAAAGCGCTTGCCCAGCTCCAGGTCACCCAGTTGATAGCCCGCCGGCGGGTTGAGCAGGCAGGTGCCGAAACGCAACTCGCCGCTGGTGGTGATCGCAGCGTGCGCGCCCAGGGCCGCGGCGATATCCCGCGCCATGACGTTTACGCCTCCCAGGCCGCCCAGCAGCGGCACAACGGCACTGCCGTCTTCAGCCACGGCCAACACGGCGGGTTCTTCGCCTTTTTCCAGCAGCAGCGGCGCCAGGGTGCGGATCACGATACCGGCCGCGCACAACGCAATCAGCGGCGTGCCTTGCTGGTACAGCTGGCGCAGGGTCGCACCGAACTCACTGTAGGCTTGGTCCGCGCCGTCGACCCGCCCGGCCAGGCCATGGATCAGCGCGCCAGGGTAAACCTGTTGAATCTTGCGCGCAGTGGCCAGGCTGCCCTGGCCCAGGATGACAATCGCCGGCTTCATCAACCTTGCCACCGTTCACCGGGCACGATGATCAATGAGAAATACGGTGACGACATCGGCTCCACCTGATCCAGCGGCACGATCTTCTGGTTGGCCATGGTGGCGCGCTCCACATACAGCGCACGCTCGGCCAGGCCGAGTTCTTCCAGCACCTGGCGCACCTTGGGGAAATTGCGCCCCAGTTTCATGATCACCGCCGCATCGGCATCCGCCAGGCGGCGCTTGAGGTCGTCATGGGGCAACACACCCGAGAGCACTGACAGGCTCTGGTTGCGATACACCAATGGCGCGCCAAGTACCGAGGCACCACCGAGCATCGAGCACACGCCCGGGATGACCTGGGCTTCGTAGCGCTCGGCGAGGCGGTCGTGCAAGTACATGTAGGAGCCGTAGAAGAACGGGTCGCCTTCGCAGATCACCGCCACGTCGCGGCCGGCGTCCAGATGCGCGGCGATGTCGAGGCTGGCGCCGTCGTAGAAGTCGCTGATCACTTGCTCATAGGACAGCGGCGCCGGCAGCGCTTCGGTGGTCACGGGGTACACCAACGGCATCAGGGTCTGTTGCGGCACCAGATGGTCTTCGATGATGCCGAAGGCGTTACCCTTCTTACCCTTGGCCACGAAGTACGCCACCACGGGCGACTCGCGCAGCAGGCGCAGGGCCTTGAGGGTGATCAGCTCCGGGTCACCGGGACCGACGCCCAGGCCGATCAAACGTCCGCGTGCCGGCATTATTCGACCTCCGTGGCGAGGGCATTGACTGCGGCGGCGGCCATGGCACTGCCGCCCAGGCGGCCTTGCATGATCACGAAGGGCACGCCACGGCTATCGGCGGCCAGCATGGCCTTGGACTCGGCGGCGCCGACAAAACCGACCGGGAACCCCAGGATCAGCGCCGGCTTCGGCGCACCGGCGTCGAGCATCTCCAGCAGGTAGAACAAAGCCGTCGGCGCGTTGCCGATCACCACCACGCTGCCTGCCAGGTGCGGGCGCCACAGCTCCAGTGCGGCGGCGGAACGGGTGTTGCCCAGCTCCCGCGCCAACGCCGGCACGCTGTCGTCGCGCAGGGTGCAGATCACTTCGTTGTTGGCCGGCAGGCGCGCGCGGGTCACGCCTTCGGAGACCATCCGCGCATCACACAGAATCGGCGCGCCAGCAGCCAGCGCATCACGCCCGGCCTTGCCTGCGCCTTCGGAAAACTGCAGGCCGTCGATGGCCTCGACCATGCCGCAGGCATGAATCACCCGCACCGCGAGTTTCTCCAAATCAGCCGGGATACGCTCCAACTTGGCTTCCGCGCGAATAATGGCGAAGGAGTTGCGATAGATCTCCTGACCGTCGCGGATGTAATCAATCATCGGTGTTGCTCCGTGGGCGAGCGCGCAGCAGGGCGCCCGCCGCTTCAATGGAAAGAGTGCGCGCGTGCAGCCGGCCGAAGCCTGGGTGGGCGGCATCGCGAAAATAGAGGTCGTAGTGGCCGGGACTCACCGCCAGCAGGGTGACCGGCGCGGTATGTGCCGCAGCGCAGGAGCGTGGGCAGCCGGACAGGTGAACCTCGTGCTCGGTCTGTAATGAGGCCAGTCGCATGGCGTCGACCTTGGTATCGGCCAGCGCCTTTACGCAGCCACTGGAACCGGTGCAGGCGGTCATGCGCGCCAGGGGTTGGTCGGGCGTGCAGAGGAAGCCCAGCTGCCCCAGGCGTTGGGTCACGGCGTGAGGTTTTTCGACGTTGGGCAGCAGCACACCTTGCCAAGGGGTGAAGCGCAATGTGCCGTCGCCATGTTCGTTGGCGAGTTGCGCGACGCCCCTGAGCATCGTCGAATCCAGGCGCCCCAAGGGTACGATGGCAGCGACGTAGAATTGATTTTTTTGAGACTGTGGATAACTCCCGAGGTGCAGCAAAGCACCGCTGGGGGGGCGCTGGAAGCCGTCGGCTGGCAGCAGCGGCAGGCTGAGGCGGCTCAGCAACTTATCCACAGCCAGATGGCGCATGCGCGTTTGCTCTGGGGTGGCGAGGTCAAGAAACGCCTCCAACACCGCCACCACCAATGCATGACCCTGCTCCAACGGCACGGCAGCCAACGGCGCATCCAGCCCCGGACAACCTGCCAGGCCGAACGCGAGGAGCGTCTGGCCATTGCGTACGAACGCCGACAGCCACAGATCGTGATGATGCTCGAGCATCGCCAGGGCCTCGCCGCCGTCCAGTTGCACGGCGAACTTGGCCGACAACTCATGGAAACGCGGATGATTTTGCAGGGTGGCGAGGATCTGCTCGGCCAGCGAGCGGGTGTCGAACAGCATCTGTGGATCAATACCGGCACTGGGGCTGAGCATCAGGTTGCGTACGTCATCCCCGGCGGCGTTGCTCGGGCCCAGGTCGGCGGCCAGCAGCCTGGCGATCAAGGCGTCTTGCTCGACGCCAATCCCGCGAATCTGCAGGTTCGCGCGGTTGGTCGCCTCGATCACGCCCCCCGCGTACGCCTGGGCCGCATCCGCCACGGCATGGGCCTGGGCGGCGCTGATCGAGCCACCGGCCAATTTGATCCGGCAAATGCCGCCATCCAGCGCCTGGACGATACGCAGCAACCCCGGACAAGCCGAGGGGCGCAAGGTGTTCAGAGCGGGCGTTGGGTTCACAGGGCTACCGGTTCACGGGTAAAGGCGCGGTATTATGCCTGCTTTGTCCGGCGGCATGAAAAGCCTGCCCGTCGGATGTCGTTCAAGGAATTGATATGTCGCCCTGGCTGACGGTTGTAGGCATCGGTGAAGACGGCTTCAAGGGGCTGGGCAGGAATGCCCGGCATGCCCTGTTGCGCGCCTCGCGGATTATAGGTGGTCAGCGCCAGTTGGACCTGTTGCCGGTGTGTATTCGTGGTGAGCGCCAGGTGTGGCCGAGCCCGTTTTCCCTGGAACCGGTACTGGCGCGGCGCGGCGAGCCTGTGTGCGTGCTGGCCAGCGGCGACCCGATGTTCTATGGCGTGGGCGCCAGTTTGGCGCGCCAGGTGGCGGCTGAAGAACTGCTGATCTTGCCGGCGCCGTCGTCGGTGTCGTTGGCGGCGGCGCGGTTGGGCTGGCCGTTGCAGGAGGTGGTGACGCTGTCCGTGGTGGCCCGGCCGGTGGCGGCGCTCAACGCGCATCTGGCCACGGGTGTGCGGTTATTGGTGCTGAGTAATGACGGCGGCAGTCCCGCGTTGATTGCTTCGTTGTTGGCCGAATCCGGGTTTGGGCCCAGCCGATTGACAGTGTTTGAACACCTGGACGGCGCGGATGAGCGGCGCATCGACGGCTTGGCCGAGGATTGGCAACACGCCTCGGTCGCCGACTTGAACCTGGTCGCCATCGACTGCCTGGCCTCCAGCGACACACCCCGTCTATCGCGCCTCGCTGGCTTGCCCGATTCCGCCTTCCGGCACGACGGCCAACTGACCAAGCGCGACGTCCGCGCCATGACCCTCGCCCGCCTCGCCCCGATGCCCGGCGAGCTGCTGTGGGACGTGGGTGCGGGCAGCGGCTCCATCGGCATCGAATGGATGCGTGCGCACCCCAACTGCCGCGCACTGGCGATTGAAGCGGACGAAGGCCGCCAGGGCCTTATTGAACACAACCGCGACGCCCTCGGCGTGCCCGGTTTGCAGTTGATTCGTGGCAAAGCCCCGGAAGCCTTGCACGGCCTTACAGCACCCGACGCCATCTTCATCGGCGGCGGTGTCACCCGCGAGGGCGTGCTCGACACCTGCTGGCAACACCTGCGCCCCGGCGGCCGGCTCGTCGCCAACGCCGTGACCCTGCAAAGTGAGATGACCTTGATGAACTGGCGCGCTCAACATGGCGGTGAACTGACGCGCATCCACGTCGCTCAGGCCCAGCCGCTGGGTGAATTCGATACGTGGCGGCAGGCGCTTCCGATCACCCTGCTGGAAGTGGTCAAGCCGCGATGAAACGCATCCTGCTGCTGGGCGGTGTGACCGAAGCGCTGGCTATCGCTCGTACGTTGGGGCCGGAGCATATCTACAGCCTGGCCGGTGTGGGCCGTGTGCCGACCGATCTCGCCTGCCAAGTGCGTGTCGGCGGTTATGGCGGCGCCGAAGGGCTGGCGCAGTTTGTGCGCGACGAACACATCAGCCTGATCCTCGACGCCACCCACCCGTACGCGGCGCAGATCAGCCGCAATGCTGCCGAAGCTGCAAGGGTTTGCGGTGTGCCGTGTTGGGCGTTGCGGCGTCCGGCGTGGCAGCCGCAGGCGGGGGATGATTGGCGGGAAGTCAGCGATTGGGCCGAGTTGATTGACGCGTTGAAACCGTTCAAGCGCCCGCTGTTCACGTTGGGACGCGAGCCGTTGCAGCACCTTGATGAGATCCCGCCGGAGCAGTTCTGGACGTTGCGCGCGCTGGATGTGTATCCCGGCAATGAGCGCTGTGAAGTGATTGGCGCACGCGGTCCGTTCCTGATCGAAGATGAACGCGCGTTGTTTGAACGGCGTGGGATTGATGTGCTGATCAGCAAGAACAGTGGCAGTACCGCCACCGAACCGAAGCTGGAAGTGGCGCGGGAACGGGGGGTGCCGGTGTTGGTGTTGAAGCGGCCGGTGTTGGCTGTGGTGGATCGGGAGTTCGCCACAGTGGCGGCGGTCTTACAGGCAATCCAATCTCCCTGAACAACTCAGTTCAAATCTGGGAGGGGGCTTGCTCCCTCCCACATTTGAACTGAGTTGTTAGCTGCTCGCGGCGGACACCTGCCCAACGCCGCTGTGTACCCGATCAGCCAACAACTGCGCCAGTTCGATCAACTGAGCAACGCCCAGCAATTCCTCGCGTTTCGGACCTTCCAGGTCAAACGCCAGATCGCAGCTCAGCGCATTGGCCGAGGCAAGTGTTTCGCTGAGGTTGACCAGCAGGTCTTCGGTGCTGATGCCATCGGCCACGGTGAAGAGCCGAACGGGGGGATTTGGGGTGGGTTTGATCATTGTGAAGCTCCTTAGAAAGGTGGAGCTGCCACTGATTCGCCGCGACGCGATAGGGTGGCAGCTGTACGCAGGTTCGCGGACCGGTCTAAGGCATCCCGGCATACCCGAAGGTATCCCGCGCACAGCCACCATTTAGCCGCACAGTAGACGATAAAAAAGCATCAACTGAAAGCAGGCGATAGCGCTTTTGCTCTTAGAAAACCCGGGCCGCGACGCCCGTCCGCTGCGTTTACAGCGGTGTACGGAGACTAGAGACCGAGTGTCCTAGGGACAACCTCAAATCCCTGTCGGAAATTTCTGCTTGTACGAATAACCAGCCAAACGACTAGCTATTTGGCCTCCCTCCAAAAAGTCGGTTCTCCCTACAAACACTTCCGAACCAGCTGGCTGGCTCAGCCAAAAGCCCCCGCCCTAACCTCCTCCCTCGCGGTTTTACGTCAGCGCCCGCGAGGGGGATGCACTGCTTTTGCAGCGCGTCGCATCTTGCCACTTTGTATCCCAAGGAATACGATCCAAGATGATTCAGTTTAAGAAGTCAAAACACTTTCTAGAATGGCTTGATTCGTTACGCAGTAAACCCGCGCGAGCACGCGTACTGGCAAGGTTGGATCACGCGCAATGGGGCAACTTTGGAGACTGCGAAGCACTCGGAAATGGCGTTTTTGAAATGCGCATCCACTATGGCCCTGGCTACAGGGTTTATTTCACTCGCAGAGGCGAGGTGGTTTACCTGCTGTTGATCGGAGGCGACAAATCAACGCAGAAACGTGACATTCAGCGCGCTAAACAAATTGCAGAAGACTTTGAAAAAAAGGAGTAACTCATGAATGAATTCACTGACTTCGACGTGGCGGAGCACCTAAAAAACCCCGAGGATATGGCCCAATATCTTGAAGCGTGCTTCGAAGAAGATACGGGTGACGGTCTGCTGATCCGTTCAGCGCTAAACAACATCGCCCGCGCCCAAGGCATGACCCAAGTAGCCCGCGATGCCGGCCTCGGAAGAGAAAGTCTATACAAAGCCCTCTCCAGCAATGGCAATCCCGAGTTCGCGACTATCATGAAAGTCATGAAGGCTTTGGGCCTCAAGCTTCACGCTACAGCGATCTGATAGTACTGCGACACCAAACCACACCGCCCCTTTTTACTTATCCCCCTCGATCAGGCTAAATACCCACCTGATCGTTTAACCCTACGGATTGTCCGCCATGGCCCGTCAACGCTTTGCAATTGCCTGGATCGCCTGCCTTGCAGTGCTGTTCAATGCGTTTGCCATGCCGATGGCCAGTGCAATGCAGCAATCCAAGGACCCCGTGCAGCAATTGCTGTGGGGCGGTTTCTGTTCGTCCAATGGCGCCAGCCTGAAGACGATTGCCCTGGGCAAGCTGGAAATTCCGGCGCCGCAGCAGGACGAGCATTCCGCCATGCAGCATTGCTGGTGTTGCTCGGGCTCCCCGTCGCTGGTGGCGTTGCCGGGGCATGTGCCGCAGTTGTACGTCACGCGGTTCGAGGCGGTGCAGAGCCTGCCGCCGCCCTCGTTGCAAAATCCCACACCGCGCCAGCAATGGCCGAGCCTTAATCCCCGCGCCTCTCCAACGGTCTGATTGCCTTCGCAAGTGAACTGCGTTTAGAACCGTTCTGGAGAACTGCCATGCTTAAATCTTCCCTGCTTCTGGCTGCGTTGTTGCTGCCGGTGTTCAGTGCCGCCAATGCCGCCGACTACAAGGCCGGCGACCTGCTGGTCAGCGATCCCTGGTCCCAGGAATTGCCGCCCAATGCGCCGACCGTCGCGGCGTATTTCGTGATTCATAACACCGGCGAGAAACCAGACCGCCTGCTCAGCGTCGAGACGCCGGTGGCGGACAAGGCCGAGCTGCATGAGCATGTGATGCAGGGCGATTTGATGAAGATGCAACAAGTGCCCAGCGTTGCAGTGCCGGCCAAGGGTGACTTGACCTTCGCGCCCATGGCCTATCACGTGATGTTGCTGGGCCTCAAGGACCGCAGCCTGTTGGCCGACGGCAAACAGTTCCCGCTGACCCTGACCTTCGAAAAAGCCGGCAAGGTTGAAGTGGAAGTCTCGGTTCAGAAAGCGCCGCCGATGACGGGCCACGAGCATATGCACGCCCAGTAGGCCGTCACTCGATGGGCGCCCCTCGCGCCAGGTTATCTCCACATCGCCGCGTGATGCGCGGCAGTTGGATCAGCCTGTTCGCCATGCTGATGATCTTTATCGGTCCGCTGATTTCCCAAGCGATGCCGACGGATCAGCACGCCGGTATGTCCATGGCCATGTCGATGGACATGCCCAACTGCCATGGCGAGTCCAAGCCAACCAAGACGCCCGACGAGCATCACGTCCTCTGGGAAAAGTGCGGCTATTGCAGCCTGCTCTTCAGTTGCCCGGCCCTGCCTGGCAGCGTGTCATTCATGGCCCTCGGCGCCCCACCGCCGGCCAATGCCCTCACCCCCTCCCCGCGCCTGGGCCATGCCCGGCAGAGCATTTTCCCCGGCGCTCGCAGCCGCGCGCCCCCCATCGCCTCGTAAACCCTTAACACCGTTACTTCACCCCGGCCGACTTTAGACAGACAGCCGCAGGCTGCTGGCCGTGTTGTTTACGATTGATAGATGGAATGTGTATGTCCAGGTTTACTGCTGACTCCCGTTTGGGAAACGCCCCCGTGTTCGCCGTTCTGTGCGGCGCACTCTTGGCGCCACAGGTCCATGCCGACGAGCACGCCGAGCATGAGCTGACGCCCACCGTGATCACCGCGATCGCTCCCAGTTCGCCACTGACCGTGGTCACCAACCCCAAGGACCCGCGCCAACCGGTGCCCGCCAGCGACGGCGGCGACTACCTCAAGACCATCCCCGGCTTTGCCCTGGTGCGCAACGGCGGCACCAATGGCGACCCGGTGCTGCGCGGCATGTTCGGTTCGCGCCTGAACATCCTCACCAATGGCAGCATGATGCTCGGCGCCTGCCCAGGGCGGATGGATGCGCCTACCTCGTATATTTCCCCGGAAACCTACGACAAGCTCACCGTGATCAAAGGCCCGCAGACCGTGCTCTGGGGACCCGGCGCCTCGGCGGGCACGATTCTCTTCGAGCGCGAGCCGGAGCAGTTCGGCGAACTCGGCACGCGGCTCAATGCCAGTGTGCTGGCCGGCTCCAACGGCCGCTTCGACAAAGTCATCGATGCCGCCGCTGGGGGGCCATTGGGCTATGTGCGGGTGATCGGCAACCAGGCGCATGCCGACGACTACAAGGACGGCAACAACGACACCGTCGCCTCGCGCTATGACAAGTGGAACGGCGACGTCGCGGTCGGCTTCACCCCCGACGCCGATACCCTGCTCGAACTCACCGCCGGCCGTGGCGATGGCGAGGCGCGCTACGCCGGGCGCGGCATGGATGGCTCGCAGTTCCTGCGCGAAAGCCTGGGCCTGCGTTTCGAGAAATCCAATCTCGGCGAAGTGCTGGATAAGGTCGAAGCCCAGGTCTACTACAACTACGCCGACCACGTGATGGACAACTACAGCCTGCGCGTCCCGTCGGGCACCGGGATGATGGCCGGGCCCATGGCCTCCAACGTTGACCGCCGTACCCTCGGCGCGCGCATCAAGGCCACCTGGCGCTGGGCCGATGTGCAGCTCATCAGCGGCCTGGACGCGCAGACCAACGAACACCGCCAGCGCAGCAGCATGGGCATCGATACCTACAAGGACCTGCCACGCAACAAGGACGCCAACTTCCACAACTACGGCGTGTTTGGCGAACTGACCTGGTACGCCGCCGACCGCGATCGCCTGGTCACCGGCGCACGCCTGGACCGCGCCTCGGCCAAGGACTTCCGCCAGACTACCGGCTCGGGAATGATGGCCCGCCCCAACCCGACCGCCAACGACACCCGCGCCGACACCCTGCCTTCGGGCTTTGTGCGGTATGAGCATGACCTGGCCGACACCCCCACGACCCTCTATGCGGGCCTGGGCCACTCGGAGCGCTTCCCGGATTACTGGGAGCTGTTTTCCCCCAACACCGGGGCGGTCGGATCAGTCAACGCGTTCGATGGCGTGAAGCCGGAGAAAACCACCCAGCTCGACTTCGGTGCGCAATACAAGACTGCCGACCTTGAAGCCTGGGCCTCGGGCTACATCGGCCAGGTGCGCGATTTCATCCTGTTCGACTACCAGCCCGGGATGATGGGTACCACGTCCCAGGCACGTAATGTCGATGCGCGCATCATGGGCGGCGAACTGGGTGCGGCCTACAAGCTGACCCCAAACTGGAAGGCCGACGCCACCCTCGCCTACGCCTGGGGCAAGAACAGCAGCGACGGCAAGGCCCTGCCGCAAATGCCGCCCCTGGACGCACGCCTGGGCCTGACCTACAGCGAGGACGACTGGAGTGCCGGCGCCCTGTGGCGCGTGGTCGCCGCACAAAACCGCATCGACCAGAACGCGGGCAACGTGGTCGGCAAGGACTACGACAAGAGCGGTGGCTTTGGTGTGTTCTCGCTGAACGGCGCGTACCGCATCAATAAAAACTTCAAGGTCAGCACCGGCGTCGACAACCTGTTCGGCAAGGCCTACGCCGAGCACTTGAACCTGGCCGGCAACGCGGGGTTCGGCTACCCGGCCAGCGACCCGCAAGCCATCAAGGAACCGGGGCGCACGCTCTGGACCAAGGTGGACATGAGCTTCTAAAAGCATCGGGGGCAAGCCCCCTCCCACAGTTGGAATGCATTCCACATGTGGGAGGGGGCTTGCCCCCGATGGCGGCCTGACCAACGACAACAATTCAAGCTTTGCGGAGCATCCCCAATGACCACTCAAAAAGTCTCCTTCTACAACCTGGCCTGGCGCTGGCACTTCTACGCCGGGCTCTTCGTCGCCCCTTTCATGGTGCTGCTGGCCCTGACCGGCATCATCTACCTGTTCAAGCCCCAGCTCGACCCGCTGATGTATGGCGACCTGCTCAAGGTGCAAACCGCCGAGCACACGTTGAGTGCCGATGAGCAACTGCAACGGGCCCAGGCGGCCTTTCCCCACGGCAAGCTCAGCAAGTACTTGCCACCGGCCGACGCCACCAGCAGCGCACAGTTCGTCATGCACGCTGGCGGCCGCGAAGTGACGGTCTTTGTCGACCCCTATCGCGGTACGGTACTGGGTGAGCAAGATGCCAAGTACAACCTGCAGGCCATCGCCCGCGCCCTGCATGGCGAGCTGATGATCGGCACCGTCGGCGATCGCCTGGTGGAGCTTGCCGCCGGTTGGGGCGTGATGCTGGTGGTGTCCGGCCTGTACCTGTGGTGGCCGCGCGGCAAGTCCTCGGCCGGGGTGCTGTGGCCACGGTTCAGCAGTCGTGGCCGTGTGTTCTGGCGCGATCTGCACGCGGTCGCCGGTTTCTGGGGCGCGGCCTTCTTGCTGGTGATGCTGCTCAGCGGCATGACCTGGACGGGCTTCTGGGGCAAGCAATACGCTGACCTGTGGAACACCTTCCCGGCGGCGATGTGGAACAACGTGCCGCAGTCAGACCAGCAGGCGCGGGTGCTCAACACGGCGACTCAGCAGACCGTGCCCTGGGCCATGGAAAACACGCCGATGCCGATGTCCGGCGACCATGCCGAGCACATGCAGCACGGTGCCATGCACGCCGCTCCCGCCGCGCCCACGGTCAGCCTGCAACAGGTGGTCGAGCTGGCCAACGCACGCCAGGTCGAACCCGGCTACAGCATCACGTTCCCCACCACGGCCGACGGTGTGTTCACCATCGCGGTATTCGCCGACGACCCGCGCAACGACGCCACCCTGCATGTGGATCAATACACCGGCAAGGTGCTGGCCGACGTGCGCTGGGAACACTACGGCATCGTCGCACGCGCCACCGAGACCGGTGTGATGCTGCATGAGGGCAAGATGTTCGGCTGGGTCAACCAACTGATCGTGCTGCTGATCTGCCTGATGATCCTGCTCAGTGCGGTCAGTGGCGTGGTGATCTGGTGGAAACGCCGACCACAAGGTGGCCTGGGCGTTCCGCCGCTGCGCCATGACCTGCCGAAGTGGAAAACCGCCCTGGTGATCATGCTCGGGTTGGCGATCATTTTTCCCTTGGTGGGCGCGTCGTTGATAACCGTATGGGCCTTGGATCGCCTGGTGTTGACGCGTTTTTTCAACCCCGACAAATCTGCTTCCCGCTCCGCATGAAACAGGCGCCGCGCCCAGGCCACCGGCAACACGGCCTGGGCAGCGGCGGTTCGTTGATCCTGGCCCTTTCACCGCCCCTCGGGGGCGCCGTCATGGCCCTGTTCCAGCGTTGCCAAAGGATTTCTTTTCATCCTTCAGGCTCTTTGTCACCGGGGGTCAAAGTTCATCTCTGTCTCGACCGTACTGGACGTCTTCAGGCTCAGGTTGGGCGCCTACATCCTTGATTTGCCATTCATCCCCCAACTCCCCCAGACGCGTCCAGAAAGCATCGGTCTCCAGCACCGACAGCTTTCCGTTTGCCCTCAGCGTTCCGATCAATTGAGTCGCAGAACGTTGGGGCCCCGTGGCGGCCAGTGTGTGTTCTGTCGCCGGGTTGGTCGGCAAGTACTTGAGCAATGCGCCGCCTCGGCTGATGAAATAGCATCCCTCGGCTGACGGCTCGTTCATCCGCACAGTGTCCAGCACCGCCTTCAAATCCGCCTCGGCGATGAAGTTGGCCCTGAGAGTGCTTTCGAAAACCTCGGCACCCGCTGAAACCGCCATTGCCTTATAGAACGACTGCACGGCCACGACCTGGTAGTAACCGGCTCGATGGGCCGACGCCAGCGCCAGGCCGCCGCCACTTGCAAACAGCGCCGGCACCGTCAATGCCGTGCTTTGGTCTTCCTCTATCGGCGTCACCGCGCACACATCGTTGGTGCCGGCGACCTTGAGCACACCGCCCAGGAGCGTCTTGCCGGCAAATCCGGCAGACAACCCCTGAGCGTGCCGTGCGGCGTCATCAGGATGGGCACACACCGGTCCGCACACCAGTAGAGGCGCTGGAAAACCATAGACATACACAGCGGCGGCACCCGGTTGCCAGGTGGTGTCAATGCGACCTCGGCCGTTCCAGACCGGGCTCGTTTCCACAACATCCAGCGTGCCCTTGACCGCCAGGCTGTGCACATAGTCGACCAGTTGCAGCGCCCCGCTCCGCAAGTAACTGTGCAGCTTGGTCGTTTCACTGGAAAACATCACCGACCGGTCGAGGCCATCAAATTGAAACTTGAGCAAAGCATCGTCAGCGCAGCGCAAATACAACGGCCAATAACCTTCATCTGCGGTTTTCTTGACGAAACTCAGCCCATCGGCAATGTCGCGCGGCCAAAAAAAGCTGCGCCCCATGGGGTCACCAGCCTTGCCGATAGCTGCGCTGGAGGCACACAGATACAACCCCACAATGGCATAGCCCTGAGGCAACTGCGCGTAGGGGAACACCTGCTCGAGCCGGGAGAAGTCCTGCCGTTGCAACGGCAGCGTGACCCTGTAGTGCTCTTTCCGGGTTGACTTGAGCAGATAGCCAAACGTCAGCCATTCTCTCGCGTCAGACGGTGGCAGCACTGAACTCACGGCGTCGTCGGCCTGGGTGAACACCGGGCTGAACGCGGGGTCAGCCAAGGAGCCCCGAATCAAGAGCCCTGGCCATTGATAAACGAATGCGGAAAATTCGCCGAGCAAGCGCCTGGGCGGTCCCCAGTACCGGCTCCCTTCAACCACCCTCAACTCGCCCGCCTTCGCCACCCGCGACACAAACTGCGTGGGCAGCAGTTCGCCACTGCGAATCCGCCGCTCGATGAGGTTATCCCCAACGTCGCCCTTGACCAGGTCGAGCGCAGCCAGATCCGCTTTGAGCGTCTGTTCCTCGGGGGAGTCCGTCAGGTTGTAGCTCAACAAGACGCCATCGGAGCCGATCAGGTACTCACGCTTGACATGCACTTCACGCCGCAACAGGTTCGACAGCACGCTGGTGGGTACCATGCTGGTGTAGATGGCCTTCTCGGTCGCAGACAATAGGATCGGCACCTCACGCGCAAGCGTGGAGCGGTAACGCCCGACAACGGTCGCCCCCTCGGGGTACAAGCCTTTCGAAACCGCCTGGTCAGGGAAGATCCAATTGAGCACAAAACCTTGAGGCGGTATCGCCAAGGGCGCCGTGGCGACGAACAGCCCATTGCCGAGGCGCAGCACTACACCACCATAGGCGCGTTGACGATTGTCACCAATCAACGTGCGCACATGCCGCACGGCATCGTCCGGTTCGGCAAATGCGGGGCTCAGGCGTCGTCGCATGAGCGTTGCATACCCTTGCCAATGCTCATTGACCGCACCCCGCTCGTCCCAACACTGGCTGGTGCGTACCACGTGCAACTGACCGCGCTTGGCCCATTCCCGGACAAAGTCCAACGGGGTCTTGGCACCACTGGCCAGCGTCACTTGAGTGGCCTCCAGTTCTTTTTCAAGCGCGCCGCCGCTGCCGATCGCGAACGGCCCCGGCAGGCGATAGCGCAGCAACGCGCCCTCCTCGGTGGAGAAATAGACAGGCAAGTTGTCCCCGGCGTTGTACAGCTCGCCAAAGCGCTTCGCGTCGTAAAGGCACGAATACAGCACCGCTGGCAATACGAAAAAACGCGTCAACCAGGCCTTCGAAGTGGTCAGCCCGGTGGGTTGCCATTGTTGGGAGCGGAACAGCGCCTGGGGCATAAAACCTGGCGGGAATACATAGCCCTTATCCGTCGTCGCAAACAATGCACGGCGTGAAAACAGCTTGATAGACGTCGTCACATCCATCACCTGAGTCGCGATGTACTGCTCGTTTTGCGTGTGTTTGAGAATGAACGCGTAACAGGACTCGGCGGCCCGGTTGCGCCCATGAACCCGGGCATGCAGGTCCCGGGCGGCCTCCTCTGCCGTGGAGAAAATCGCGCCATAGGTGATGAAGTCGGGCGGACCTGCGCGGTCTGCGTAGGTGAAGTTCGGTGTCCAGTCTGAATACACGGGAGAACGCGGCCCCCACAGCGCATTCCCCTGGATAACCTGTAAACCTCCGGTCTCGGCCACCCGGCCAACCCATTGCGCAGGTTTGATCAGCCCTTTGTCCAGGCGCTGTTGAGCCCTGCTGCCACCAGGCTCCGGCACGACACCGTTCAACAGCACGGTTTCATTTGCCGAACCGCTTGGCGTATACGCCAAGAGACATGTCTCGCTTGCCGATAGATACGCCGGACGACCTTGTTGGATCACCCCATGGAGCTCTTCGGCGGAAAACACCTGCAGGTTGATCTCGGCCTCTTCCCGCGTCCAACGGCGCTGCTCGATCCAGTCGGGATGCACCATGGACAACGCCACGTGGGAACCATAGCGCCCATGAATCACATAGGGTTCAGGAGGAACCAGCGGGCCCTGGTCGCCCGCGGGGAAAAACAGCGCCGAGGCAAAAGGGTTGACCTGGCTTTCCATCGGCTCAGTGATAATGAAGCGGCCATCTTCGCCCTTGAGAATGTAGCCACCATAGGATCGGTCCCGCCGCCCACCCACTTTCTCGTGGGCATACACCGCAGCGTCCGTGGCCGAGAGAAACGTCGGGCTGAGTACCGCTTGATAAAACGGCGTGAGTAACGACGAGCGATTGTCCACCTCCCCTACGCGTCGCCAGAGTTCACCGGGCCGGACCACCGACAGGCTGCACGTATTGATCACCCGCCGGACAAAACCACGCGGGGTCAGCGTGCCGGCGATCATCTCGGCCTGGGCGCCCTTGTCGCTGAACACCCCGCCGGGGCCTTCGTCCACTAACTCTTCAGCCTCTACGGCACCGGGCAACTGGAGTTTCAGCACGGCCCCGTCGCTGGCCTCCATGTAAAGCGCCAGGCCACGGGTGTCGGCCTGGATATCGGCGGTGTTGCGGGCCTGGGTAATGCCCGCAACAAGTTGCGCCGGCGTAAAGAACGCCGAGTACATCCAGGGTTCTTTCGACGGAAAATCACTTGGCCGCGGCCAGGACCGGTAGTAGATGGCCTCCAGCCGGAACTGCGAGGGTAACCGGGGTTTACCGTCGGGACGCTTGGAGAACAGGCTCGCCGGCGAGAACAGCACCGGGCCCGGCGCCTGCGGCCGAGTGGCGACGTAGGTGTCCTTCTGGACATGCTTGAGCACAAACCCCACTGTGCGCCCCGTGACGGTCGCCGGGGTGCTCTCCAACGCGGCGAGCACGGCCAACTCGGGGCGCTTGAATATCCGGGTAAAAAACGGTTGTTCCTGTACCGTCTCCAGCGGCCCGACCGGCGACTTGATTCTCCAACCGCGCTTTACCCGGCCACGCACTTGCCCCCACAAGGCATCGGCCACCACCACCCGAAGATCGCCGCCCTCGGCGACCTGCCAGATAAAGCTCTCAAAATCCGCACTGGCTGGCAGCGGCACCTGACCTTTCAAGCCTTGCAGCAGCGTCTTTTCCAGGGCACTGCCACTGGTGGTGTATTTCAACAGCGTGCCGGTCGGCCCACACAAATAGTGGGCCGGTACCGACTGGCGATGCTCAATGATAAACACCATATCGGCCGGCGAAAAAAAGCTTGTAAAGACGGCGGCCTGATCGTCGGTAAAGGTGGGGTTATGCTGTTTGATCTTGTCGGCGTGCGCAGGGTGGGAGTGGTACAACGCCGCGCAGGTGTAGCCAGCCGGGGCGATGAAATGATCGCGCTCATCCACGGCCATTATCTCGCGATGGTCAAACGTGACCTCCCCACCCTCCACGGGACGCGTGGCGAAAAAGTGATTGTCCTTCTTGAAAATCGCACCCCCGAACTCTTTGTCGCCGACACTCCTGCCCACGTGTTGCTGAGCCCAGCGGGCGGCGTCGTCCGCCGTGATGAAAGGAGGGCTAAGCGGCGGTAATACGGCAACATGGGTGCCCTGCGCTGAACGCACATCTCTGAATAATGGGTTGTCCAACTCCTGTACTCCTGACGGCTGGTAGACGGATGTGGGCGCTTGACGGATGTCGCACCCCGTCCAGCGATTTTGAACACCCCCGCCAGGCGCCAGGCACTACATGTGTAGACCTGGCTTAGCCCCTCCTCACACACGACGCAGCGCAAAGCACCAGAACGGTGCCGATTCAGGCCCCACGCTGACATTTCAGCCCCACATTGGAACAACCGCCTTTGCAAATGCCCCGTAAAGAGGCCGCTTTCATACCGGGCGCTGACCGGGCACAGCCTTTGCAATCACCGAAACAGCCACGTTGGCGGGCGGTTCGTGCGCCCCAGAAAAATAATCACTCACTCTCGGAGATCGCACCATGCAGCGTCGCAGCTTGATCAAGGCGTTAACGTTGTCGGCATCCATTGCCGCCATGGGTCTGACCTGGACCGTACAGGCCGCAGAAACCATCAAGGTCGGCATCCTGCACTCGCTGTCAGGGACCATGGCGATCTCCGAAACCTCGCTGAAAGACATGGCCTTGATGACGATCGACGAGATCAACGCCAAAGGCGGTGTGAACGGCAAAATGCTCGAACCCGTGGTGGTGGACCCGGCGTCCAACTGGCCGTTGTTCGCTGAAAAGGGTCGGCAGTTGCTGACCCAGGACAAGGTCGCCGTGGTGTTCGGCTGCTGGACCTCGGTGTCGCGCAAATCGGTGCTGCCGGTGTTCGAAGAGCTCAACGGCTTGCTGTTCTACCCGGTGCAATACGAAGGTGAAGAGATGTCGCCTAACGTGTTCTATACCGGTGCGGCGCCGAACCAGCAGGCGATCCCGGCGGTGGAGTACCTGATGAGCGAAGAAGGCGGCAGCGCCAAGCGCTTCTTCCTGCTGGGCACCGACTACGTGTACCCACGTACCACCAACAAGATCCTGCGTTCGTTCCTGCATTCCAAGGGCGTGGCGGATAAAGATATCGAAGAGGTCTACACCCCGTTCGGCCACGCCGATTACCAGACCATTGTCGCCAACATCAAGAAGTTCTCCGCTGGCGGCAAGACGGCAGTGATCTCCACCGTGAATGGCGACTCCAACGTGCCGTTCTACAAAGAGCTGGCCAACCAGGGCCTGAAGGCCACCGACGTACCGGTGGTGGCGTTCTCGGTAGGTGAAGAGGAACTGCGCGGCATCGATACCAAACCGTTGGTGGGCAACCTCGCGGCCTGGAACTACTTCCAGTCGGTAGAGAACCCGGTCAACCAGAAATTCGTCGCCGACTGGAAAGCCTACGCCAAGAAACACAACCTGCCGGGCGCGGACAAAGCCGTGACCAACGACCCGATGGAAGCCACCTACGTGGGCATCCATATGTGGGCCCAGGCCGCCGAGAAAGCCAAGTCCACCGACGTCGACAAAGTGCGTGAAGCCCTGGCCGGCCAGACCTTCGCGGCACCGTCGGGCTTTACCCTGACCATGGACAAGACCAACCACCACCTGCACAAGCCGGTGATGATCGGCGAGATCCAGGCCGACGGTCAGTTCTCCGTGGTGTGGCAGACCCAGGAGCCGATCCGGGCGCAGCCGTGGAGCCCGTACATCCCTGGCAATGACAAGAAGCCGGACTATGCGGTGAAGAGCAACTAAGCCCCACCACAGGTCAACTGTGGGAGGGGGCTTGCCCCTGATAGCGGCGTTTCAGGCAATGCACTTGTCACTGACCCACTGCTATCGGGGGCAAGCCCCCTCCCGCACTGTCCGCGCATGACTAGGACATTTGTTTATGCCCGCTGCCCTCAATCGCTATTTCCTGGCATTGCTGCTGTTGCTGCCTTTGGCGGCACATGCAAGCGACGCCGAAGACTTCCTCGCCGCCAACCCCGCGCAACAAGCCAAGCTGCTCCAGGACTGGGCCGCCCAGCCCGACCCGGCGCGCATCGAGTTGGTGGACGCGCTGCAACAAGGCCAGCTCACGCTCAACGGTGAAACCAAGACCGTACGCCTGAACAACCGCCTGCGCGGCCTGATCGACAACGTACAGGCCAGCCAGCAACTGCTCGCCGCCGACCCCAAGGTACGTCTGGCCGCTGCGCGAACCCTGCAAAAAACCGCGCAACCGGCGCAACTGAAATTCCTCGACCAGCAGGTCGCCGCCGAAACCAATGAGGACGTGCACACCGCCCTCAGCCTGGCACTGGCCAACCTGCAACTGGTGGACACCGACCCAGTGGTACGCCTGGCCGCCGTGCGCTTGCTCGGCAGCACCGGCGACCCGCTGGCCCGCACCCGCCTCGAAGCCCTGCTCGCCCCCGGCGTGGAAGCCGACGCCAGCGTGCACACCGCCGCCGAGACCAGCCTGGCGCAGGTCAAACGCAAACTGATGCTGGGTGAAATCCTCGGCCAGGCCTTCAGCGGCATGTCCCTGGGGTCGATCCTGCTGCTGGCGGCCCTGGGCCTGGCGATCACCTTCGGCCTGCTGGGCGTGATCAACATGGCCCACGGCGAAATGCTGATGCTCGGTGCCTACTCCACCTACGTGGTGCAGTTGCTGATGCAGCGCTATGTGCCCCAGGCCATCGAGTTCTACCCGCTGATCGCGCTGCCGGTGGCGTTCTTCGTCACCGCCGCCATCGGCATGGCCCTGGAACGCACGGTGATTCGTCACCTGTATGGGCGCCCGCTGGAAACCCTGCTCGCCACCTGGGGCATCAGCCTGATGCTGATCCAACTGGTGCGCCTGGTGTTCGGTGCGCAGAACGTTGAAGTGGCCAACCCCGCCTGGCTGTCCGGTGGCATCCAGGTGCTGCCCAACCTGGTGTTGCCGTACAACCGCATCGTGATCATCGCCTTCGCACTGTTTGTTGTGGTGCTCACCTGGCTGCTGCTGAACAAGACGCGCCTGGGCCTGAATGTGCGTGCCGTGACCCAGAACCGCAACATGGCCGCCTGCTGCGGCGTGCCCACCGGGCGCGTGGACATGCTCGCCTTTGGCCTCGGCTCCGGCATCGCCGGGTTGGGCGGTGTGGCGCTGAGCCAGATCGGCAACGTCGGCCCGGACCTGGGCCAGAGCTACATCATCGACTCGTTCCTGGTGGTGGTGCTCGGCGGGGTCGGCCAGTTGGCCGGCAGCGTCATGGCGGCGTTCGGGCTGGGCATCGCCAACAAGATCCTGGAACCACAAATCGGCGCCGTACTCGGCAAGATCCTGATCCTCGCGCTGATCATTCTGTTTATCCAGAAACGCCCGCAAGGACTCTTCGCACTGAAAGGACGGGTGATCGACTGATGAACCAGCCATTGATGCTCACCGCCACGCAAAAGGCCGGCCCCAAAGTGACGATTGCCGTCGGCGCCGTGATCCTGGCCCTGCTGCTGGCCCTGCCGTTGTGTTCGCTGCTGGCGCCGGAAAACCCGCTGCATGTATCGGCCTACACGCTGACGCTGGTGGGGAAGATCCTCTGCTACGCCATCGTGGCCCTTGCGCTCGACCTGGTGTGGGGCTACGCCGGCATGCTGTCCCTCGGCCACGGGTTGTTCTTCGCCCTCGGTGGCTACGCCATGGGCATGTACTTGATGCGCCAGGCCTCCGGTGACGGGCTGCCGGCGTTCATGACGTTTTTATCCTGGACCGAATTGCCCTGGTATTGGGTCGGCACCGAGCACTTCCTCTGGGCGCTGTGCCTGGTGGTGCTCGCACCGGGCTTGCTGGCATTGGTGTTCGGCTTCTTCGCCTTCCGCTCGCGGATCAAGGGCGTGTACTTCTCGATCATGACCCAGGCCCTGACCTTCGCCGGGATGCTGTTGTTCTTTCGCAACGAGACCGGGTTCGGCGGCAATAACGGCTTCACCAACTTTCGCAGCATCCTCGGCTTTGGCATTACCGAACCGGGCACGCGCGCGGTGTTGTTCGTGGCCACGGTGCTGTTGCTGGTGGCCAGCCTGTACATCGGCTGGCGCCTGGCGCAAAGCAAGTTCGGCCGGGTGCTGACGGCATTGCGCGATGCGGAAAACCGCCTGATGTTCTGCGGCTACGACCCACGCGGCTTCAAGCTGTTCGTGTGGGTGCTGAGCGCGGTGCTGTGCGGCCTGGCGGGCGCGTTGTATGTGCCGCAGGTGGGCATTATCAACCCCAGCGAAATGTCGCCGACCAACTCCATCGAAGCTGCGGTATGGGTGGCCCTGGGCGGACGCGGCACCTTGATCGGGCCGCTGCTCGGCGCTGGCGTGGTCAACGGCATGAAGAGCTGGTTCACCGTGGCGTTCCCGGAATACTGGCTGTTCTTCCTCGGGGCGCTGTTCATCATCGTCACCTTGTATTTGCCCAAGGGCGTGATCGGCCTGCTGAAGAAACGGGGTGAACCATGAGAATCACTGCGACGGCGGAATTTATGCTCGAACCTATCCTTGATGCCGGCAGCGGTCGCGATGCGATCGGTATCGGCCAGGCGGCCGGGACGGGCCTCGACACGCGCCACGGCACGATCCTGACCCTGGAAGATATCAGCGTCAGCTTCGACGGTTTCAAGGCGCTCAACGACCTCAACCTGTACATCGGTGTCGGTGAATTGCGCTGCATCATCGGCCCCAACGGCGCAGGCAAGACCACGCTGATGGACGTGATCACCGGCAAGACCCGGCCCAGCCACGGCAAGGCCTGGTTTGGCGAAACCCTCGACCTGACCAGCATGAGCGAAGTGCAGATCGCCCAGGCCGGTATCGGCCGCAAGTTCCAGAAGCCCACGGTGTTCGAAGCCTTGAGCGTGTTCGAGAACCTGGAACTGGCACAGAAGACCGATAAATCCGTATGGGCCAGCCTCCGTGCGCGCCTGAGTGGAGAGCAGAAAGACCGCATCGACGAAGTGCTCGACACCATCCGCCTCACCGCCTCGGTGCAGCGCCCGGCGGGGTTGCTGTCCCACGGCCAGAAGCAGTTCCTGGAAATCGGCATGCTGCTGATGCAAGACCCGCAACTGCTACTGCTGGATGAACCGGTGGCCGGCATGACCGACGCGGAAACCGAATTCACCGCCGAACTGTTCAAGCGCCTGGCGGGCAAGCACTCGCTGATGGTGGTGGAGCACGACATGGGCTTTGTCGGTTCGATCGCCGACCATGTGACGGTGCTGCACCAGGGCAGCGTACTGGCCGAAGGCTCGTTGGAGCAGGTGCAGGAAAACGAGCGCGTGATCGAGGTGTACCTCGGGCGCTGAGTTCGCTTTTCTGTAGGAGCGAGCTTGCTCGCGAAAATCGTTAACGATAACGCGGGCAGCCTGAATGCACGCGGCGCCCTCAGGTTTTTCGCGAGCAAGCTCGCTCCTACAGGGAATTGAGGAGGTTTTGAGAATGTTGCAAGTCGACAAGCTGCACCAGTACTACGGCGGTAGCCACATCCTGCGAGGGCTGTCTTTCGACGTGAAGGTCGGCGAAGTCACCTGCCTGCTCGGGCGTAACGGCGTGGGCAAGACCACCCTGCTCAAGTGCCTGATGGGTTTGCTGCCGGCCAAAGAGGGCGCGGTGAATTGGGAAGGCCAGGCCATCACCGGCTTCAAGCCGCACCAGCGTGTACACGCCGGGATCGCCTATGTGCCCCAGGGCCGGGAGATTTTCGGGCGGCTGACCGTGGAAGAAAACCTGTTGATGGGGCTGTCGCGTTTTCCTGGCTCCGAGGCCAAGGAAGTGCCGGCGTTTATCTACGAACTGTTCCCGGTGTTGCTGCAAATGAAGCATCGGCGTGGCGGTGACTTGTCCGGCGGCCAGCAGCAACAGTTGGCCATTGGCCGCGCCCTGGCCAGTCGCCCGCGCCTGTTGATCCTCGATGAGCCCACCGAAGGCATACAGCCGTCAGTGATCAAGGAAATCGGCGCGGTGATCAAGAAGCTTGCCGCGCGGGGCGATATGGCGATCCTGCTGGTGGAGCAGTTCTACGACTTCGCCGCCGAGTTGGCCGACCAGTACCTGGTGATGTCCCGTGGCGAAATCGTGCAGCAAGGCCGCGGTGAAAATATGGAAAGTGAAGGTGTACGCGGTCTCGTAACCATCTAATCTGTAGCGTCCTGACAATAAGCCTGAGCCATGAACCTGCCCGTTTCCCCCGCCCTGTTCACCCCCAGCTGGCATGCCGCGCTGGAACTCGGCTACGCGCGTTTCGGCGATACCACGCGCCCGGTGATGCGTCGCCACCACGGCCCGCTGCGGGTGCAAAAGCACCTGTACGCCGAAGGCCCCGAAGTGTGCCAGCACATCATCGTGCACCCGCCCGGCGGGATTGCCGGCGGCGATCGCCTGGATATCAGCGCCCACGTCGGCGCGGGCGCCTGGGCGCAATTGACCAGCCCCGGCGCTGCCAAGTGGTATCGCGCGAGCGGCCCGGCGTTTCAGCAACTCGATCTCACCGTAGAAGCCGGCGCCACGTTGGAATGGCTGCCCCAGGAAACCATCGTATTCAGCGCCGCCCAGGCCGAGCTCACCACGCGTATCGAGCTGCAAGGCGATGCCCGCCTGTTCTACTGGGACGTGGTCGCCCTCGGCCGCCCGGCCAGTGGTGAGCGTTTCGACCTGGGCCACTTCCAATCGCACCTGGATATCCGCCGCGACGGCCAGTTGCTCTGGCATGAACGCCAGCGCATTGTGGGCGCCGATGGTTTGCTGGACTCGCCCATCGGGCTGGATGGGCAGCCGGTGTTTGCGACGTTGCTGGTGACTGGCGAAATCCCTGGCGAATTGCTTGAACAATGCCGTTCACTGCCCCACGCGGTGCGCGGCGACCTGACCCAACTGCCCGGCCTGCTGGTCGCCCGCTGCCTGGCCAGTGAAGCATTGCTGGCGCGGCAGTGGTTGATCGATTTATGGAAATTGTTACGCCCCGCCCTGTTTGGGCGAGAGGCGGTGGCACCCCGAATCTGGAGCACATGAAGATCAAATGTGGGAGGGAGCTTGCTCCCGATGCCGGCGGATCAGTCAGCACACGTATTGCCTGACCCACTGCTATCGGGAGCAAGCTCCCTCCCACACTTGATCTCTGTTGTATTTAAGAATGCATTCTTTGAAGGACCTTGAACCATGGACCTGACCCCACGGGAAAAAGACAAACTGCTGATTTTCACCGCAGGCTTAGTCGCCGAACGGCGCCTGGCGCGCGGGGTGAAACTCAACTACCCGGAAACCATCGCCTATATCTCCGCTGCCTTGATGGAAGGCGCCCGCGATGGCCGCACCGTGGCCGACCTGATGCACTTCGGCACCACCTTGCTCACCCGCGAACAGGTGATGGAAGGCATCCCGGAAATGATCCCGGATATCCAGGTAGAAGCCACCTTCCCCGACGGGACCAAGCTGGTCACCGTCCACCAGCCCATTGCCTGAGGCCCGGCCATGATTCGTGACGCAACCGAGCACGACCTGCCGGCAATCCGCGACATCTACAATGACGCGGTACTCAACACCACGGCGATCTGGAACGAGCAACAGGTGGACCTGGCGAACCGCCTGGCCTGGTTCAGCGCGCGCCAGGCCCAGCGCTACCCGATCCTGGTCGCGGTGGAACACGATGAAGTGGTTGGCTATGCCTCATTTGGCGACTGGCGCCCCTTCGAAGGCTATCGCTACACCGTCGAACACTCGGTGTACGTCCGTAGCGACCAGCGCGGCAAGGGCCTCGGCCCACGCCTGATGCAAGCCTTGATCGAACGCGCCGGCACCTGCGGCAAGCACGTGATGGTTGCCGCCATTGAAAGCGGCAACCAGGCTTCGATCCGCCTGCATGAGCGCCTGGGCTTCACGACCACCGGGCAGATGCCGCAAGTGGGCATCAAGTTCGGCCGCTGGCTCGACCTGACCTTTATGCAACTGACCTTGAACCCGGGCGCAGAACCGCCCAAGGAGTGAGATCGATGAGCGCCGCGCAATTACGTCGAGTCAATGCTGAAAGTTTTGCCCACTACCGCCTGGGCTTGATTGAGCTGTTGCTGGACGCGGTCAAGCACGGCGCTTCGGTCGGCTTCATGGCCGACTTCGACGAGGCCCAGGCCCGCAGCTATTTGAACGCTGTGCAGGCAAGTATCGAAGACGCCAGCCTGTTGCTATGGGTGGTGGTGCGCGATGAACAGGTGATCGCCAGCGTGCAACTGGCGCTGTGCCAGAAAGCCAACGGCCTGAACCGCGCCGAGGTGCAAAAGCTGCTGGTGCACAGCAGCGCACGCCGTCATGGCCTGGGCCAACAGTTGATGAACACCCTGGAACTCGCCGCGCGCCAGCACAAACGCGGCCTGCTGTACCTGGACACCGAGGCCGGCTCGCCGGCCGAAGCTTTCTACCAGTCGCTGCGCTACACCAAGCTGGGTGAACTGCCCGACTACTGCCAAAGCCCGGACGGGCGCTACAGCCCGACCGCCATCTACTTCAAGACCCTGGGGCAACCTGCATGATTCCTGGTGAATATCAGATCCAGCCTGGCGACATCGAACTCAACGTCGGCCGCCGCACCGTCACCCTCAACGTGGCCAACAGCGGCGACCGGCCGATCCAGGTGGGCTCGCACTACCATTTTTTCGAGACCAATGACGCGCTGACGTTTGACCGCCCATTGAGCCGCGGCATGCGCCTGAATATTCCGGCGGGCACGGCGGTGCGGTTCGAGCCGGGGCAGAGTCGCGAGGTCGAGCTGGTTGATTTGAGCGGCGGGCGGCGGGTGTTCGGGTTTGCCGGACGGATCATGGGCGACCTTTAGGGCCTCATCGGGGGCAAGCCCCCTCCCACATTTGAATGGGTTCACAAATCAAAGGTGGGAGGGGGCTTGCCCCCGATAGCGATTTCACATTCAACACACATCTTCAGGGCACACACATGAAAATCAGTCGCCAAGCCTACGCCGACATGTACGGCCCCACCGTCGGTGACAAGGTCCGCCTGGCCGACACCGAGCTGTTCGTCGAAGTGGAACAGGACTTCACCGTCTATGGCGAAGAAGTGAAATTCGGCGGCGGCAAGGTGATTCGCGACGGCCAGGGCCAGAGCCAGTTGCTCGCTCACGAGGTGGTCGACACCCTGATCACCAACGCGCTGATCATCGATCATTGGGGCATCGTCAAGGCCGACGTCGGCCTCAAGAACGGCCGTATTCATGCCATTGGCAAAGCCGGCAACCCGGATATCCAACCCGGCGTGACCATGGCCATCGGCGCCAGCACCGAAGTGATTGCCGGCGAAGGCATGATCCTCACCGCCGGCGGCATCGACTCCCATGTGCATTTCATCTGCCCGCAGCAGATCGAAGAAGCATTGACCAGTGGCGTCACCACCATGATCGGCGGCGGCACCGGCCCGGCGACCGGCACCAACGCCACCACCTGCACGTCTGGGCCTTGGCACCTGGCGCGCATGCTCCAAGCCAGCGACTCGTTCCCGATGAACATCGGCTTCACCGGCAAGGGTAACGCCAGCCTGCCGGAGCCGTTGATCGAGCAGGTCAAGGCCGGCGCCATCGGCTTGAAGCTGCATGAAGACTGGGGCACCACGCCCGCGAGTATCGACAACTGCCTGAGCGTCGCCGACCAATACGATGTGCAGGTGGCGATCCACAGCGACACCCTCAACGAGTCCGGCTTTGTCGAAACCACCCTCGCCGCGCTCAAGGGCCGCACCATCCACACCTACCACACCGAAGGCGCCGGCGGCGGTCATGCGCCAGACATCATCAAGGCCTGTGGCTTCCCCAACGTGCTGCCCAGCTCGACCAACCCGACGCGGCCGTTCACGCGCAATACCATCGACGAGCACCTGGACATGTTGATGGTCTGCCATCACCTCGACCCGAGCATCGCCGAAGACGTGGCCTTCGCCGAAAGCCGCATCCGCCGCGAGACCATCGCCGCCGAAGACATCCTGCATGACCTCGGCGCGTTCTCG
This sequence comes from Pseudomonas sp. FG86, assembly GCF_057808775.1. Classification (NCBI taxonomy): domain Bacteria; kingdom Pseudomonadati; phylum Pseudomonadota; class Gammaproteobacteria; order Pseudomonadales; family Pseudomonadaceae; genus Pseudomonas; species Pseudomonas sp. FG86. The sequence continues at coordinate 29,285 of NZ_JBMDIS010000051.1, forward strand.
ATGATCAGTTCCGACAGCCAGGCCATGGGCCGTGTCGGCGAAGTGATCACGCGCACCTGGCAGACCGCCGACAAGATGAAGAAACAACGTGGCGCGCTGCCCGGCGACGGCCCCGGCAACGACAACTTCCGCGCCAAGCGCTACATCGCCAAGTACACCATCAACCCGGCGATCACCCATGGCATCAGCCATATCGTCGGTTCCATCGAAGTGGGCAAGTGGGCTGACCTGGTGCTGTGGCGCCCGGCGTTCTTCGGCATCAAGCCGACCCTGATCCTCAAGGGCGGCGCGATCGCCTCCAGCCTGATGGGTGATGCCAACGCGTCGATCCCCACCCCGCAGCCGGTGCACTACCGCCCGATGTTCGCCAGCTTCGGCAGCTCGCTGCATGCCACCAGCCTGACGTTTATCAGCCAGGCGGCACTGGAGGCCGGGTTGCCGGAAACCCTGGGCTTGAAAAAACAGATCGCCGTGGTCAAGGGCTGCCGCAACGTGCAGAAGACCGACCTGATCCACAACGATTACCTACCGGACATCGAAGTGGACCCACAGACCTATCAGGTCAAGGCCGACGGCGTGTTGCTGTGGTGTGAACCTGCGGATGTCCTGCCCATGGCGCAGCGGTATTTCCTGTTTTAACGATGGCCCCTCAACCCTGAACACAAGCCGTCATGTTCAGGGTTGAGCCCCAGCTGGGTGACGTCACGCAAACTTGGCCTTGATCATCTCCTCCGTATACTCGTAGTTCAGTCGCAGCTCGACACCCGCCGGAATGTCTTCAGTCGCAAACACGGCATTCAATACGTAGTTGGCTCTGACGCCGGGACGACTGGTCGCGTGCTCGGCTTCGACCGTAAAAGGCACGGACTCGACGTTGTAACCCCCTGCCGCCTGACGGATCGGTTTGCCACTGGCGTCATATTCGAAGTGGGTGTTGATTCTGGAAATGATCGAATCGCCCTCGATAAAGAGCGGTACGGTATGAGAGGTGCCGGCTTCCACTACGTGTGTCGCGCCGACGACCATGCCATAGGTGCCTTCCGAGGCTACAGACAAACTGCGAGGCAAAATCACCCCGCCGTACAGCCCCACGATCTCGCCTTTGGCAATACGCCGATTTGCCGTCACCATGGACTGCCCTATCAGCGCGCGCTCTCCAGGAATGCTCACATCGTCAACGGTGAACGTTCGCCATTGCAGTTTCTCGTCATAAAGCGCCGCTACGTTTTCATACCCTTCGAACTTGATATACGGTTTGATTGGCGTCGAGGTGTAGGTGTGACCCGAAGGCATTCGGACCTGTTTCTCCAGGCTTCGAATGCGGATGGGGCGGCCTTGTAGATCCCTGAGCGGGTATTTGCCATTGTTCACGCGGTTATAGCTGCCCAGTGTGTTCTGCACGGTAGCGAAGTGCACTTCACGCCGCATGTCGCTGAGCTCTCGAGCGCTGTACGGCGTCACCGGCATCGACTCCGAGGCCGATTCGTACTCATCGTCAGACGCGCCCTCCACCCTCCCACCGGCCTGGCCTCTGCGCTTCCAGATCCCCGCGACATCCGGTTTGGCCACAATCCCGCTGCTGACCAATTCGTAGGGATTACGCTCGCTCTGCACCCTCAACAGGTAGTACTGCCCATCCCCCGCATCCGGCATGCTCGCAATAAAATACGGCCTGCCATCGAACTCAATGGCTTTCGCCTCCGACAGGCGCAGCGCAGCCACGCCGCCAGCCACCGGTTCAGTCAGCGCTTGAAGGGGCGCCTGAGAAATCAGGTGCTCAGCGATCTCCTGACGGCTCAGCCGATCAATCAACGCAGCATCATCAATCGTCAACCGAGCCTGCAAATCGCTGGCCTGGCGCTCATACGCGTGGTGCTCCAAGCGACCGTCGGAAAACCTCTCGAACAGAACGGCCAGTTTCTCTTGATAGGGTTTGCTTTGCGCCTCGAACTGCGGCCGGTATTTGTTCGTGACGTAGTCCTGCCAGAACGTTCTGGACAGCAGCGCTTGAAACGCTTCAGGCGAATGATCCAGCGCGACGATTTTTTCGTAGGCCGCATCCAGCATCGCCGGGGTCACCTTCCCCAGGGCCGTAAACCTGGCCTGCTGGGGCTGCCCCGGCAATTGCAACCGGTCCTTGAGGCCATAGCGATAGGCGAGCCTGATTTCGACCTCTTCCAACAGCTCCAACTGACGAGTTTTTTGCGCCGCCGTCAGAGCCGGGTTGCTGTTAATGGCGGTCCGGCGCTGGTCGATATCGATCAAGGCGGCCTTCTCCACCTGGTCCAGACGAAACAGCCCCCGGGACAACGTCGACAGAGTCACGCCCTGCGTCGAGTCCATGGCCTGGAGCCTGGCCCGATGGACCATGGCCATGACCTCCAGATTACTGAAGGACAACGCGGCCCGATCACAACAAGCCGGTCGACCCGCCCACTCGAACATCTGCTCGCGCAGGCTTTCGGCGTCGACCGAGTTTGCAGTGATGGTGTCGATCACCTCCCAAACCCGGCGTTGCAGATCCTCATGCCCGGCGCCTGCCAGCTCCAGGTCGCGAAGCACCTCAAAGAAACCATCGGCCCCCGCCTTGCCACGCAGTTCGTTCCACTGGGCTTTTCGGGCGGCCACCTGTTCTTGAGACAACCCCGCCGTCCAGCGCTGGAAAGGGGCGTCACTCGACACGGGCGTAACCCCACGGTTCGAACGCAGAGCAACCGAGGTAACCAGGCGGTTAGGGTTCTCGGGCGCTGCCAGCCCTGCTCGCTCAAGCCGCTGCGCGTACGCGCTCACCTGTTGCAACGTGGCATCGGACCACGGATTGTCGCTGGCAATCGTCACGTTATTGACCCGAGCCGTCTGCGCCAGACGCTCGTCCGACGGCGAGATGACTGACGCGGGGATTGTCGTCAGCTGATTTCCCGACAGGTCTATGCCGTCCAACAAGGGTTGCTCGGCCAAACCGGCAGGCCACGTTTCGAGGCCTGCGCGCGCCATGCTCAGCGAGCGCATATCGGTTATTTGGCTGAAATCGGGCGAGAGACGCAGATCATTGCCACTGATGATCAAGGCCCTGAGTGACACGCGCTCGGACAATATCCTGGCTGTCTCCGGGCTCAAGCGAATCCTGTTGTTCTGTAAAAACAAACGGGTCAACCCATGCATCTCACCCAAGGCCGGCGGTAATTCGCGAAGTTGGTTACCCGACAGGTCCAGCCAGCGCACACCACGGTAGCGCGAGAGAAAACCTTCCGGGGAAGTGGTCAGGCCCATGTTGCTCAATTTGAGTGAGCCAACGTGGCTGAAGTCCGTGTCCAGATCCGGCAAGCTCGGCAGGGGCAGGTCACTGAGGTCCAGCTCCAGGCCGATCGGCGTGCCGTCGTTGGCCAGCTTCTGTGGGGTTTCTCGTCTCCAGCAGCTCAAGATACGTTGCTGAGCCTCATTCCGAGCCCTGCGCGCCGCCGTATTGACGCCACGCTCGCCCGGCCGGACATAGCGCTGATAGGCGCCGCCGCCCGAGAATGTCCAGGCCTCCAGCTGAGCCTGGAGTAGGTCAAACGCCTGCTCGAGCCGGGCTAACTCCGCTTCTGCCCCGCCACCCAGGTTCCAGATAAATTCCCTGGCCTTTTGCACGCTATAGCTGGGGTACATTTTGCGCACAACGCCCACCTTGGGGTTGCCGCTGTCAAACGCCCCATCAAGCCCGCCAGGAAGCAGATCAGGCTGGGTTTCGCCCAGGTGTTTCCAGTAGCGGTCAAATTGTTGCCAGTAGTTTTCAGGAAACGCGTTATTGCCCAGCAGCGTGACGCGATTGATCCGAGCCATCGCTGCAAGCTGCTCAGGTGGCGGATTCAGGTTTGCCTGCGGGACTTCTCGCAGCCGGTTATTCCTCAGGTCGAGGATTTCCAGCGAGGCTTGGTGCTGCAAGCCTGTTGGCCACTGCTCCATTTGCGTAGAACTCAGGTTCAAACGCTTGAGCCTTGGCAGGGTGCTGAAGTCCAGGGGTGTCCCCAACGGGCAGCCCATCAGGCTGAGTTCATCCAGCGCCGTGAGCGCGCCGAGCGTTGCCGCGCTTTGCGGGGTGAATCGGATGGGGTTCGATTCCAGGCTCAAAGACCTCAGGCCCGGCATGTCGACGACGGCCCGGGGGATCTCGGTCAGCTTGCAGTTGCGCAGACTCAACGCTTTCACCCCACTGAAATTCTCGAGAAGGGCCTGCACATTCCCGCCGTCATTGAAACCGGAGAGTTCAAGCGTTTCGACATGGCCGAAGTCTGCGCTCAAGGCCGGCAGCGTCGTCCCCTTTCCATTGACCAGGCTTAACTTCCCACCCGTCTCCCGACGCCAGCAACGCCTGATTTCATTGGCGGTGTGACCGGCCAGACCACCGGCACGATCAAACTCGGTCCGCGTCGATTGCGGCGCGTTCTCTTTGACCCACACCTTCAAGGCCCGATCCAGGGTTTCGAATTCGGCCTCACGCGCAGCCAGCCTACCCGATACATCGGGCCCCAATGACTGAATGAATTCGCTGACGCGCGCATCACTGAAAGAAGGAAACAACTTACGCACCCGCGCCTCGGAAGAACGCAACGCCTGGCCCGTTCTGGCCAACAGTTGTCGAAAACCGGGCCCCCCGCCAAACAAACGCATGGAGGGATCATAGGCGGGCTTGCGCACGGGATGTTCTAGCAAGACCGTGCGCAGCGCAGCACGCGGCAGGGGGGCGTGTTGAATGGCTTGCTTGAGCTGCGAGGCATCGCTCACCCCCATGGATTGACGCTCCGCCGGCGACATTGCCTCCCAGGCCGCCGTGTAAAAGTCCCCTGGCCCTTGCGCTGAAAACAGCCCGTTCTCGTGCAACACCAGTGTCTTGCCGAGCGCAGCATCTGGAGCGCCGATGGCATCGAGTAGCAAGCCTTGGGCCGAATATTGGCGCAGTTCCACCCGCGTTCCACGGCGCCACCCTGGCAGGGTTTCAAGCGTGCGCAAGGCCAGGCGTTGGCTGTCGATGTCCGCCAACGTGTCCAGATGGAGCCCTTCATACGCACGGGTCACGCGTGTTTCCTGCTCACACCAGCGCATCTGCTCGGCCAACGCCTGCGGCAGACGACCACTGTTGCGAAAGCGCTGCAAATCGCCAGCCTCCAGGTTTTCAAGCATGTGCGCGGCCATCGGTGTCGACAGCTTGGGGTAGTCCGCCAGCAGGCGGTGAACATCCGGGTCAGGCGTGCGGGTCAAGGCGCTGTAGCGCTCGTCCATCATCGGCCCCTTCTGGGCACCGACGGTGCTGCCAATGATGGTGCGCAACAGCCCGGCCCGCGTCTGTAGCGAGTCCTGGGGGCTGCCGGGGATGTCAGGGAGCGCCGGGTCAACGCCTTGCAAGGTGTACAGCACTTCGTTGAGCAGTTCGCCCCTGTCCATGTTCCCCTGACTGAGCGCCACGACGCGCCTCTGCGTAGATGCCGCGCCAGCGCTTTCCCAGAGAATGTTGGCGTTATTGTCCAGGACCCGCAGGGGCGGAGTTTCGGAGAGCAGGCCGCGCCGCTGCATGATATCGAGCTGCAACGCCGGGTCGGCCTTCGCGTAAACGAGGGGATCGACGCTGTTCATCTGTTCGACAAACGTGGTGAGGTGTTGATGGATCTGGAAGCGCTTGATCGTCTCGTCCAGCACCAGGGGAAGAAACTCATGGTCAACGACGGCTTCGCGCAGGACCTGCGGCTCGACCCCACTGATACGCACTTGATCCGACAACTCGACAAGCCCCAGGCGCCTCAACAGCGTCGGCTCGTCCCACGTCAGCGGCTCCTCGACTTCATGGCTCCAGGCGCCCTGGTGGTTGTGCTCCAGTTTCGGTTCATAGGCCCCCCGGCGGCTCGGATGCCGAATGCGGTACTGTCCGGTAGCCGCGTCCTGCCTGACCTCGTAATGCTTGCCCTCCAACGCGAGCAGCGCCTGCCCCTTGTGCCGGTGCAGGCCCAGCCCATCGGGCTTGGAGGCGGGATCCAGTGTGATCGCGGACTCATAGGGGCCCAGGTCAGCCTTCCACAGCATTCGTTCGCCCGACGGCATCGTGACCGGTTTAAGGGAGTCAAGCATGTTCACCGATTTGATCCTGGGTAATACCTTGGCACCCGCGGCAAAGAACGCCACATTGAGTGCCACGGAGGAGACGTGTGCCCACATCCCCTTGATATCGCCCTGCTCGTAGGCCTCGATCCCCTCGAAGGTTTCGTAACACATCTGCGCCGCGCCGACCGCCAACATAATCGGCCCCAACCCCGGTACCACAAACGCGGCCAGGTTGAGGACGCTGACGACCGCGTCGAGGTAGCTCTCTAACCGTTCATTTCGCGCCTTGAGATCCTCGTCACCGGTAGGCACGGCAACGGCGCGGGCATCGCTGTAGACCTTGCGGGAAAACGCCTTGGATAAATGCTCCCACAGGTTGCCGGTAATGGGTTCCTCGCGCAGCAGCACTCTGCCCGGCTCGGGCTTGAGCGGGTAATCGGCGCTCGCGGGGGTGCCGTCAGTGGGCTGGAACAACCGGTTGAACTGCTTGAAGAACACACCCTGCTCACGCTGCGGCACAAACCGACTGAAAAAGCGCCGATAGGATGCACTGTGCAAGCGAGTCCTGAGGTCTGCCATGAAGTCAGCGCTCGACGCATATTCCTTGAGCGGTTGCTGGGGGTCGTTCGGGATATACACCACCAGCCGCTCGACCCTGTCACTGCCCTGGCGGTCCGGGCCTATCAGCAGCGGCCCGACCAACAGGCTCCCAAAGGCTTTCAATGCAGCGAACGTCACTGGCCGCCCGTCCAGGGTGACGCCTGGCTGGTCGGCAAGCACTTGCTTGAGCATCCGGTAGGCATCGTCACTGATACCCGACTCAACCCGACGGTCGCTCTTGGCGAACTGCAGATGAGCAATCTCGACACTCACCGCCAGACGCTGGCGGTGGTGCTCTTGCAGTTGCCGATCCAGGGCCACGCGCTCAACCACGACCTGAGGTTCAAGCACCGTCTTGAGGTGTTGCTGATAAAGCGAGCCCAGGTCCAGCGTACGACAGAGCTTGGCAAAGGCATGCGGGGCGATGGCCAGTGCCTGTTCGCTGATCGCCTCGAACGTCGGAATGATCTCGCCGTCGTACCCGTCGAAGGTGGTGATGATCTGGCAGTCGTCGCAGGAAGGTGGCAGCTCTTCGTCGGGTTCGAAGTTGGCCAGCGCAGCCTCCAGCAAAGACACTGCACGGTACCGATAGTTGAGCGTCGGATCGCTCGGCTGCTCCAACGAGAACGAGCCGTACAAATCCGTGCGACCGCGCGGGTAACCGTATTTTCGGGCGAAGTAGACGTTCCTGACATCCAGGTCCAGGTCGAAGGTTTTCTTGATCGCCTCCTTTAGCGGCTTCTCGGCAAACGTCAGGACATCGGCAATGCTCCCCAGGCTGTTTTCAACCGTGTTCAACGTCTCGCGAAAGAGGCTGTGTTTGTCGGCTAATGCCGACCTCGCTTCAGACGAAGCCGCTCGGTACCAACTGGGCAATTGATGCAGTTCGTGGTTGGCGAATTCTGCCTGCCGTTGGCTGCTCGCCTGGTTGAACCAACTGGGTATGCGATCTTTAAGGAAGTCGTAATGAACACCCCGAAGGTCCGTGGTGAACGTGCCTTCGGGGAGGGTGGAGGATATGACGGGTGTTGACATGGTGGATCGTCCTTGAGGGTTAGCCAAAGCCCTCAGCCTATCGAACGACCCGGTGTGGGTGGACTGTATAGCTACCGCATCTCAGGCGATCGGTGTGCGCACCTGGTCAGTGAACGCACACCGGGCGTACAGGGCGTCGAGCACACTAGGCAACGCTGGCGGCACGCCCCATCGCCTGGTCACAGAGCCTGCGCAGTATGGTTTTCCTTTCCTCATCCAAGATCAGAATGTCTGCATAGTATTGTTCGTCCGTCATCACCTGGCCGGGACGAATTTCACTGGAGGGCTTGCCCAGGGCTCGTCCCGCCATGTCGATGTCTTTACGCAGGACGGCTTTCTGCGTAGCCGTAAGGTGCCCATTGGCCGCCCATGCCTTCTGCGCCTCCAGCAAATCATCCAGGGCCGCAGACTTGTTGATCACCACCTCGAATGCCTCGGGGTTGGCGGCTTCAAGGTAATTTCGCCAGAAGTCCTGTTCGAGCACTTGCTCCCTGAGCAAGTCGCCTTCTTCCAGGCTCAGGACCCGTTCCGCCGCCTTATCAAGCAACTCAGGGGGCACATCCTCATTGTCGGGATACCTCATGCTCCGGGATTGCCAAGGCAAGTCCAGTCGACGCGCAAGGCCGAGGGTATAGCCCAGGTGAATACCCGTTTCATCCACGGGTTTTATCAGTTCCCCATTCTCGTCAAACCGTTGTATCGGCTGGCCCTGGCCATCGTATTCAAGGTAGTGGCGACCGTTCGCGATCAGCTCAGCCACCCGTCCATGGGCAATCCTGCCCACTTCATCCAGCCGTGACTTGCCCTTGGCCAGGTCCAGCAGCTCGACCTTGATCCACTCGGGGCGGTTCGACGCATAGGCTTCCCACTGCATCACCTCCACCCCCATGGCATTGAACAACTGCGCCCCGGCGTCGACGCAGGTGGTCGGCGCCGTGGCCATGAGGAACAATTTGTCTCGCAGTTTGGGCTCGGCGTCGGCGGCCTCCAGCATGCGCCAGACCTTCGCCGTCAACTCAGCCCTGTATTCTGGCGTATAGCTATCGGACGACTCCGACACTTCTCTGATCGCGGCAAAAAACGGCTCCGATCCTTTTGCATGCTCCAAGGCATCCCAGGCAGGTTGTTTGGCCTGCCATTCCTCTGCGGTCAAACCCTCCATCCAGTGCGCGCTGTCCTGCGTGCCCCGTGGCGGAAAACGTCGCTCGGGGTCAAGGCCGACGGATTCGATGTAGCCTTTGAGCGTGCTCCATACTTGCGGCGTCAACAAATCGCGCTCCACCACCGTCCGAGCGAGCACGCCAGCGTGCTCGGAGCCTGGGACCACATCCGGTATGCGATCGAGCCTGTTGGCGCTTAAATCCAGCATGAACGAACGCTCCCTTGGCACTTCGAACAGCCCTTCGGGCCAGCCCGTTTGCCCACTGCTGGCCAGCCATAACAATCGTAGGTTACGCATCTGGCTGATGTCAGGTGCAAGTCCCAGCGGGTTGCCGTTCAACCCGAGCAACCTTAAATGCCGCATCGACTTCAGTCGCCCGACCGCATCGGCGTCCAGAACGATCTCGTTATCCGATAGATCCAGCTCTTGAAGGCTCGACATCTGCGTGATCGCCGAAGGCAGTTGCGTCAACTCGCAGAGCTCAAGATTGAGGCCTAGCAGCTCGGGGAAATTCGACAGGAAGGGCACGCTGGTGTCATTGAAATCGGACCCTGATACATTCAGCCAGGTCACGTGATCGAAGTTGGCGCTCAATGCAGGCAGGCTCTGCAGTTGCTGGCTGATCTGTGTGCTTTCCAGGTCGATACTCTGTCCCAGGTAACGCCCGGTGACGTCCAGATGCCGGGGCCCTATTCGGCGCCAGGCGTCCTTCAGCACGCGCGCAATGGCACTCCTGATCTGTAACTGTTCGCGATAGGCGGGGCTGCCAAACGCCCCGCCCCCGTCAATCGGCGTGGCCATCCAGGTCTGCAATGTCGCATCCAATACTTTGTATTCCCGCTCCAGCGCCTTGAGCCAGGCATCGTTATTGGGATCGTTGGCTGTCCGCAATGCCGTTATCTCGCCATCGGTAAAGTCCGGATACAACGTTTGCAGGCGCTCCTTGACGATCTGATCCCAGGTGCTCAGCCCCACACCCCGACCACTCAAGGGATAGCCACGGCGATTGCCTGGCAAGGCGCTGGGGGGCAGGAAAAACGGTCGGCTGTCGGGAACCATATGCAAGACTTTGCGCAGTTGTGGCCGGGACAAGACATATTGCTGAATCAACCCTTTCAATTGTTGCCCTTGTCCAACATGGGGCAGGCCCAAAGCGGTGCGATGAGCATCCGTCAGGGCATGCTGAATCGACCCATGGAGGTTGTCGATGCTGTGCAGTGAATTGGCTTCCTCATCGAATGCCTGATACCGACCTTGCGAAACCCAAACCAGCACCTTGCGGTTAGCCGCATCAACGGGGCCGACACTGGCCCGCAACAGGCCGTCATAGTTGATTTCGCGCACTTCCAGCCGTAAGTCGTCTTTCCAGCCGGGAAGTTTTTCCAGGGTGTTGAGCACCAACGCCTCGGTATCAGGGTTGGCCAGGGCATCCAGATACAGTCCTTCATAGGCACGTACCAGGCGCATCTGCCGCTGCATATGACGAGCCTGCAAAGCCAGCTTGAACGGCACTTTGCCGCTGCTCTTGAGGGTCGCCAGCTCAGCGGCGGGCGCCGCATTCAGCAACTGGCGGCCCATCGAGCTGGGTAACCCCGTGAAATCACGCAGCAACACCTGGAGGGACTGATCGGCCGGCAGTACCTGATCGGCATAGAGTGTTTTGAACAACCTGGCGCGTTCCCGGACCGAAAAGTCCGCCAGGGCTGATTGAAACAGTTCGGTGCGCCGTACGACGTCTTCAGGAATGTATTGAAAGAAATGGCGCAGTATCTGCGCCATCTGCTCTTTGCTCAGCGCCTGGGCCACCCGCTCGAATAACTTGCCCGCCTTTATCTCCTCAAGACGGAGGGTGAGCACCTGTTCAGGCGACGTGAGTTGAGCGCCATAGCGTACAGGTGTGGCCGCCGTCCCCTCCGGCACCAACTCGATTGCCCAGGACGCCGGCCAGCCAGGCAGTTCGACTATCAACGGCAGCGCATACTGGGCCTTGGGAGTCGACAGTTCGCCGCTGCCTATCAACTCACTCACCTTGACCGCATCGGCATACGCCTGAAATTGCCTGGCCGTGTCCATGAGTATGGCGGGAGCCGCCTCGCTTTCGGTATGCACGCGACGCAAGACATCGTTGTCGATATCGCTGACGGTCCGAATCCTTTCCAACTCACTGTCGTTGAACCCCTCCATGGAAGGGCCCAGGCGCCGCATCAGGCGGGACGGCAGCCAGCTGCGGGGTTGCGCCACTTCATCTACCCACGCGCCGGAACCGTTGTAATTGATCTCAGGTTGATAAGCATCGGGGCGCCGAGGGTGCTGAATGCGATATTTGCCCGGATAGGGGTCCTTTTTCAGCTCCAGGGGCTTACCTTCCAACACCAGGATTTTGTCGCTGCCATAACTGTGCAGGCCCTCAGCGGAAGGCACCGAATCGGGCGAGATCTTGATGTTGCGCACGTAGGGGGTCAGGTCTGGCTTCCATAACCGGGTTTTGCCACTGGGCAACTTAACCAGCTTCAAGCTTTCGACAAACGGCGACACGGTGAAATGGAACACGGGGGCCGCCGCCGTCAGCATCGCCAGGTTTTCCAACACATCCCCCAGGTGCGACCAAGCCGCCTCGCGCTCACCGACACTCAGCTCATGCACCCCTTCAAATACCTCATACAACAACTGACCGGTCGTCACGGCCAGCATCGCGTACCCCAGCGGGGGCACGACCATCGACACGGTATTCACGACCAACATGCCCAGGCTCAAGTAGTGAGAGAGGCGGCGGGCGTGGTTGGCGGCGTCGGCCTGGGCGGTCGGAATCGCTTCGCTGAACCCATCGTCCAGCACACGCGTGCACAGGTTTTCGTAAAGTTCGTCCCAGAGGTCAACCTCCAGCCAGGCGCCCTTGATCGGATCGCTGTGGATATCCAGGTTGGGTTGGTTGGCCGGGACGCGAAGGGAATGGGCCGGGTCGCCCAGGACACCGGTGAAAGGCGACGGAGCCAACACACTCGTCCAGAACTGCCCGCGCTCCGAGCGCATCCACCGTACTGTCCAGGGCTGATTCGGCGCATCCGTCACCAACTCAGTCAGCCTGCGGAAATAGTAGGGTCGGTCTTTTCTGGCCACGAAACGGCTGAAAAACGTCTGGTAGTGCGTGGCCGTGAACCCCTTTGATCGGTCGTCATCTTGCGAGCCGGCGGTCAGGCGAGTGGTCATTTCCTTGCGAAAATCAATGAACGATTCATACCGCTTGATCGGCTGGACCGGGTCATCGGGAATCCAGGCGATAAACCAGGTGCCGTAGCGATGAACCGCGCACGGCTCGATCAGCAGGCAACCCTGTAACCGCAGGTGCATCAGACACGGTGTGTGGTACCACACTGGCTTGCCGTCGACCTGGATGTTCTTTTCGCCAGCCGCGACTTTCAGCAGCAAGGCAAAATCGTCCGCACCAATATCCCCCTTGAGTAACGCAAGGTGCGCCGCCGCCTTGAGGGCACCTTTTTGCCAAGTGATGTAACGATCGCGCAGCAGTGCCTGGGAGACCACATCCGAGGGGCGGACATGGGTTTTGAGGTAGGTCTGGTATTGACCACCCAGGTCCAGGTCACGGCAAATACGGGCAAATGCGTCAATGGCGAGTAACGTAGGCGCCCGCTCAAAATGGCCGAATGTATCGTCGGGCCGGGTGATGAAGCCCGACACATTGTTGAAAAAACCGACCGCGGTTTCCGGTTCTTCGAAGTTGTTGAGCGCCGCTTGCAACACTGAAAACGTCTTGGACCTGAACCCGCCTGTCGGCCTGCCGAAGGCGTCTTCGACCGGCACATACAGGCGCAAGTAGGTTTGCTCGACATCCAGCACGTGGCCGGCACGCTTGAGGGCTGCTTCCAGCAGCGGCTTGGCGAACGCCACAACCGTCTGGATCTTCGCCATCTGTGTTTCCCATTGGACCAATGAGGTCCAACTGGCGTCGACATAGGTCTTGAGCGCGTCTTTTTGCTGCTGGGTAGCGCTGGTGTACCAAGCGGGGAGCTTGGGGTCTATAGCGCGCAACGCCGTACGCTGGGGAGGCGAAGCCTTTACCAGCGCCTGCGGTATGAGGGAAACGAGCGTTGCATAGTGCTGCCCCTGATCTCCCGGAGGAAGCGGGGTTTGAGAATGGGCCATGAACCAGTACCTCTATGAGAAACGAGGAGCTTATTCATGACCCACAAAGACCGGGCCTTAACTATGCAGGGCAGGTGCCGGGTCAGTGACTCCAGGTTTTGCGCGGTTCGAAAGCGGCTTTTTCAGCGAGTGCCTGCCACAACGCCTTGACCTCGTCATTGGCCTCTTTAGGCATCACGACCTTCAGCTGGATAAACAGGTAACCGCGTTGCCCGCTTTTGTTCAGCAAACCATGGCCCTTGGCGCGCATGCGCTGGCCGTTCTGGCTGCCGGCCGGCACCTTGAGGTTGATCTTACCCGTAAGGGTAGGCACCGCCACCTCGGTACCCAGCGCCAGCTCCCAAGGCGCCACCGGCACGGTGATCACCAGGTTTTCGCCTTCCACCTCAAATTTGGGGTGCGGTGCAAACTTGATGATCAGGTACAGGTCACCGTTGGCGCCACCGCCAACACCCGGCGCGCCCTGGCCCTTGAGGCGGATGCGCTCACCGTCGGCCACGCCGGCGGGGATCTTCACGTTCAGGCTCTTGGTGGTGTTGCTGACGTGCCGCCCCGAGGCGTCGTATTGCGGTACCTGGAAGCTGATCTGCTTGGACTCGGTGGACAGCGTTTCCTCAAGAAACACCGACAATTGCATCTCCACGTCCTGGCCCTTACGCCCGGCACTGCGGCGCTGGCCACCGCCGAAGGCATCGCCACGGCCGCCAAAGATCGAGCTGAAGAAGTCGGAGAAGTCCTCGGTGCCCTGGCCACCGCCAAAGCCGCCACGGCTCTGCCAGCCTGGCGGGCCCTGGAACGGCTGGCCATGCTGGCCGTATTTGCGCAACTCGTCGTATTCGGCGCGCTTGTCGGCACTTTTCAGCGCTTCATAGGCCTCGGACGCATCCTTGAACTTGGCTTCAGCGTCCTTTTCCTTGCTCACGTCCGGGTGATATTTGCGCGCCAGCTTGCGATAGGCCGCCTTGATCGCCTTGTCGTCCGCCGTCGGCTCTACGCCAAGAATCTTGTAATAGTCTTTAAAGTCCATCTGGGGGGTCACCCTCCGTGATCGATTTCGCACAGCCAGCGGCACAGCATGCGCCGGATTGCAGCGTTTGAATTGACTGATCTCAATCCCAAGCCGATGGGTGCGTAGAAGTTTATCGGCAGTGCACGAATATCCTTGCACCCACCGACCGTATGCTGGACAAGTTGGGGACGAACCCTGGTCTTTCAAGGCGCAGTGCCCGCTATTTAACAGATAGTCGGCCTACGCATCTGCACGCGGGTGGCATACACTGCGCGGCCGTTTTTCAACCGGAACCCGATAGACATGGAAAACCCATCCCCAGCCCGTGCCTGCGGCATCGACTTTGGCACGTCCAACTCCACCGTCGGCTGGATCCGCCCCGGCGAGGAGACGCTTATCGCGCTGGAGGACGACAAGATCACCTTGCCGTCGGTGGTGTTCTTCAACTTCGAGGAGCGCCGCCCGGTCTACGGGCGCCTGGCCCTGCATGAATACCTGGAAAACTACGAAGGCCGGCTGATGCGCTCGCTCAAGAGCCTGCTGGGTTCCAAGCTGATCAAGCATGACACCAGCGTGCTCGGCACGGCCATGCCGTTCACCGACCTGCTGGCGCTGTTTATCGGCCAGCTCAAGAGCCGCGCGGAAGCTACCGCCGGCCGTGAGTTCGAAGAGGTGGTGCTGGGGCGCCCGGTGTTCTTCGTCGATGACGACCCGATGGCCGACCAGGAAGCGGAAAACACCCTGGTGGACGTGGCACGCAAGATCGGCTTCAAGGACATCTCGTTCCAGTACGAACCGATCGCGGCGGCCTTCGACTACGAGTCCACCATTGAAAAAGAAGAGCTGGTGCTGATTGTCGACATCGGCGGGGGTACCTCTGACTTCTCACTGGTGCGCCTGTCGCCCGATCGCCGTCACAATGACAACCGCCACGATGACATCCTCGCCACCGGCGGCGTACACATCGGCGGTACCGACTTCGACAAGCAACTCTCGCTCGCCGGCATGATGCCGTTGTTCGGCTATGGCAGCCGGATGAAGAGCGGGGCCTACATGCCCACCAGCCACCACATGAACCTGGCCACCTGGCACACCATCAACTCGGTGTACTCGCAAAAATCCCAGCTGGCCCTGGGCAGCATGCGCTACGACATCGAAGACACCGGCGGCATCGACCGCCTGTTCAAGCTGATCGAACAGCGCGCCGGGCATTGGCTGGCGATGGAAGTGGAAGAAACCAAGATCCAACTGACCCACGAAGACAGCCGCCATGTGCTGCTCGACCGGGTTGAGCCAGGACTGAGCGTGGACCTGAGCCGCAGCTTGTTCGAATCGGCCATCGATGGCTTGCTGGAACGCGTGCGTAACAGCGTCACCCAATTGCTCAATGACGCTTCGGTGGCGGTGGCCCAGGTGGACACGGTGTTCTTTACCGGTGGTTCCAGCGGCATTCCGGCGCTACGCCACAGCATCTCGGCGATGCTGCCGAATGCGCGGCATGTGGAAGGGAATATCTTTGGCAGCATCGGCAGTGGATTGGCGATCGAGGCCAGCAAGCGTTACGGCTGCTGACAGCCACCGATCTCACCAACAATCTGGGAGGCCCCACTCCCTCTTCGACGCAGCGTTGTGGCGCAGCAAACCGCCCCCCCTGTGGCGAGCAGGCTTGTTGTGGCGAGCGGGCTTGCCCCGCGTTGGGCTGCGAAGCGGCCCCAAAA